>CAZNMV010000086.1:0-4340 GCA_964573835.1 uncultured Aestuariivita sp.
TCCAGAACCATCGGCCCGCAGGTGTCCATATCGACGAAATAGGTGTCGACGCGGGGGTTTTCGCCGTCGTCCGGGTTCCAGCGATAGATCTGGAACTTGCGCAGGTTTTTCGCGCCTTCGGGCTTGGGCCATGTCTTTCCGGTGCGGATGCGGCTGTTCTTGGGGAGTGTCAGTTGAACCATGTCAGTTGTCCTTTGTCGCTCGGTCGGCCGGCTTGGTGGCGACGAACAGCGTCTCGCCCCGTTGCAGCCCGTAGATATGCACGTCAGGTTCGACTGCGGCGAAGTCTTCCAGCATGAAGCCCGCCTTGCGGATGCGGTCGCGGATGTCGCGGCCGAAATAGCGCACGTGATCGCCCTGACCGAAATGCAGCAGGCGGTCCTTTTCTCCGTCTATGTCGGCGTTTTCGTAGCTTGTGGCCCAGCCTTCGACCACGGGCGTCGCCAGAAGCGCCACACCGCCCGGCACCAGCATCCGGTACAGCTCGGCCAGCGCCTTGCCGTCGTCGACGTGTTCCAGAACGTGGGAACAGATGATCACGTCATAGCTGGCATCAGGCAGGCCGGTGTCTTCGATGTTGACGCGGTGGGTGACGTCGCGCTTGGCGAACAGATCCGAGGTTTCGTAGACATCCGCCACCGCGCTGACGATCTCTTCCAGCAGGGGTTCGGGCGCGAAGTGCAGCACCTTGCGCGGCTGGGAAAACAGCCCCGACCGGTCGAGGAACAGCCACATAAGCCGGTGGCGTTCCAGCGACCGGCAACCCGGGCACTGCGCGTCGAAGCGCGGCGGAAAGCCGAAGGCGACGAACATGCCCTGGTAGTCGCAAACCGGGCAGGTGCGCGGGAAGACGCCCTTCGCGGCCTGTTCGAAGTCCTTGATCCGCTTGTTGGCCAGCCGTTGGGCCCGCGCCCGGACGATGTCGTCCGGGGCCGGGGTCACCTTGCCGATGGTGGGCTTGTGATCCTTCATCCGCGCCGTCCCGCCGTCAGTACACCCGCGCCTTGGGCGCGATCTTCTTCAGGTCGATCCCGCCGTCGTTGTGGCTGGTCAGCGGCTGCGTCACCACCCCGCGATAACCCAGGGACGCCTCGTTGCCCTTGAACCAGACGAGGGAGTGCTTGCGCCAGTTCTCGTCGTCGCGGTTGGGGTAATCCTCGTGCGCATGCGCCCCGCGGCTTTCCTTGCGGGCGGCGGCGGCGACGATGGTCGCGACCGCGTTCGGCATGAGGTTGGTCAGCTCCAGCGTCTCCATCAGGTCGCTGTTCCAGATCATGGACGTGTCGGTGACCTTGAGATCCGACATCTTGTCGGCCACACCTTCCATCTTCTTCACACCTTCGGCCAACGTCTTGTCGGTGCGGAAGACGGCGGCGTCGGCCTGCATGGTCTTCTGCATCTCAAGCCGCAGATCCGCCGTCGGCACATGGCCCTTGGCATAGCGCAGCCCGTCGAACCGGCTGAGCGCGGCCTCGACCGACCGCGTGCTGGGCGTGGGCACGGGGCTGGAGGGATCGATGATCTGGCCCGCCCGGATCGCCGCGGCGCGGCCGAACACGACCAGATCGATGAGCGAGTTCGAGCCAAGGCGGTTGGCCCCGTGCACCGAGGCGCAGCCCGCCTCGCCCACGGCCATCAGGCCCGGCGCGATGTTGTCGGGGTTCGACTTGGTGGGCGCCAGAACCTCGCCCCAGTAATTCGTGGGGATGCCGCCCATGTTGTAATGCACCGTCGGCAGAACCGGGATCGGTTCCTTCGTCAGATCGACGCCCGCGAAGATCCGCGCGCTCTCCGAGATGCCGGGCAGGCGCAGGTCGAGCGTTTCCTTGGGCAGGTGGTTGAGGTGCAGGTGGATGTGGTCCTTGTTCGGGCCCACGCCGCGGCCTTCGCGGATCTCCATCGTCATGCAGCGGCTGACCACATCGCGCGAGGCCAGATCCTTGTAGGTCGGCGCATAGCGTTCCATGAACCGCTCGCCTTCGCTGTTGGTGAGGTATCCGCCCTCGCCCCGCGCGCCTTCGGTGATCAGGCACCCGGCACCGTAGATGCCGGTCGGGTGGAACTGGACGAATTCCATGTCCTGGAGCGGCAGGCCTGCGCGCGCCGTCATGCCGCCGCCGTCGCCGGTGCAGGTATGGGCCGAGGTGGCGCTGAAATAGGCGCGGCCATAGCCCCCGGTGGCCAGCACGACCATCTTGGCCGAGAACAGGTGGATCGTCCCGTCATCGAGCTTCCAGCACAGCACGCCCTGGCACTGGCCGTCATCGGACATGATGAGGTCGATGGCGAAATACTCGATGTAGAATTCCGCGTTGTTCTTCAGCGACTGCCCATAAAGCGTGTGCAGGATCGCGTGGCCCGTGCGGTCGGCCGCGGCGCAGGTGCGCTGCACGGGCGGGCCTTCGCCGAACTGGGTCGTGTGGCCGCCGAAGGGGCGCTGATAGATCTTGCCCTCTTCGGTGCGCGAAAACGGCACGCCGTAATGTTCCAGCTCATAAACCGCCTTCGGCGCCTCACGCGCGAGGTATTCCATCGCATCCGTGTCGCCCAGCCAGTCCGACCCCTTCACGGTGTCGTACATGTGCCAGTGCCAGTGATCGGGGCCCATGTTGGACAGCGACGCCGCGATCCCGCCCTGCGCGGCCACGGTGTGCGACCGCGTCGGGAAGACCTTTGTCACGCAGGCCGTGCGCAGCCCCTGTTCGGCCATGCCCAGCGTCGCGCGCAGACCCGCGCCGCCCGCCCCCACCACGACGACGTCGTATTCGTGGGTCTCGTACTCATATGCAGCCATGTTGTCTCTCCTCTTCCGGCGTCAGAGCGCCAGGCGCGCGATGGCGAAAAGCCCGGTCGCGGCGGCCGCGTAGCTCAGGCAGATCATCGCGATGATCAGGATCTTCTGGGCGGTGCCGTGCACATAGTCCTCGATGAGAACCTGGACACCATCCTTGAAATGCATGAAGCCGACCCAGAGGGTCAGCGCGGCGACGATCGCCGGGAAGGGCCGTTCGTAATATGCCGACACGGTCTCGAAATCCTGGCCCAGCATCGGCGCGAAGGTCAGAAGAAACAGCGGGATCAACACCAGAAGCCCCACGGACGACACTTTCATCGCCCAGAAATGCGCGGTGCCCGTCTTGGCCGATCCCCAGCCGACGGCGCGCTTGCGGTCTGTCAGATAACGCATGGTCCTGGCCCCCTTTCAGATCACGAGGAGCGTGAGCACGGTCAGCACGACCGACCCGCCGATCGCCGCCCAGCCCAGTTTCTCGGCGGTGGGCAGGTCAAGCCCGACGGCATTGTCCCAGATCAGGTGCCGCACGCCGCCCAGCGTATGATACCACAGACCCCAGAGCGACAGCACCATCACCAGATCGCCGAACCACGAGGTCAGAACCCCGTCCGCCACTGCGAAATACGCGGCCGAAGTCGAGGCCGCCAGAAACCACCACACGATCAGAAGCGCCGCGATCACGATGGCATTGCCTGTGATCCGCACGAGAATCGAGGTGACAGAGGTCAGTTGCGGTCGGTAGACCGTCAGATGCGGCGACAGGGGTCTGTTGCCCCGGTTGACGTCGGCCATGGTCGTTCCTTTCAGGTTCCCTCGGCCCTTGTGATAGCGGATTCTGAGGCGCTGTCACGCGGGCAAGGCGCGGTTTTTTGGCGCAATCCCCCCAAATCTGAGATTTGTGATCACAGTACGACAATGCGTGATCACGGGCTCGCGGCCGCCGCCCGCACCCGCTTCCGTGCAGGCCCCGAGACGGTCGCGCGCGTGATCACGCACAGAAGCTTGCGACGGATCGCGGCGGGATGATCGTCGACGCGGGCGGCGGTCTCGACGAAGGCGCGCGCGCCCGGGATGACGTTCTCGAGGAACCACGCGGTGAGGTCAGTCTCGCTGTCCTCGATGGCCGACGCAATGACCGTGATGGCGGGGGCGCACCGCACATCAATCCCCTAGGCGTCCCCTGCTTCTTCGGGTTCGCAAATATCCCGGGGGGGCCGAAGGCGGGGGGCAGAGCCCCCCTCGCCGCCCTACACAGGCACCAGCGCCCAGTAATCGAGATCGAGCAGCACCTCGGGCAGATAGCGCCCGCCCTCGTCACGCAACCGCCCGGGGCGTCCGCCGCGCGTCGCCACCAGCCGCAGGCGCAGCGCGCCGATGCCGGGGGCGGCGGTCTCCGCACGGTCCAGCACCTCGGACCAAGCGGTGACGGTGTCGCCCGCGAAGCAGGGATTGGCATGCGCGCCGGCGTTCAGGCCCACGATCATCTGGGCATTGGCCAACCCGTTGAACGACAGCGCGCGCACCAGACTGATGACGTGGCCACCAT
>CAZNMV010000086.1:4440-10135 GCA_964573835.1 uncultured Aestuariivita sp.
CAACCCGTTGAACGACAGCGCGCGCACCAGACTGATGACGTGGCCACCATAGATCAGCCGCTTGCCGTCGTCGCGGAAGGTGGCGTCGAAATGCACCTTGGCGGTGTTCTGCCAGAGACGGGTGGCGAGCATGTGCTCGGCCTCCTCGATCGTCACGCCGTCGACATGGTCGATCACCTCGCCCATGGCATAATCGCCCCAGCGGTGCGGCTCACCTGCAAGCGTGAAGTCGTAGCCGGTGAAGTCCAGCCCTTCGGGCACCACCAGATCGCCCGCGTGCAGCGCCGGTTTCAGCACCGGCACCATGGGCTCGGGGGCTGCCGCATCGGCATCGCGCTTGCGCACCATCACCCAGCGCACATAGTCGAGCACCGTCTCGTCATGCTGGTTCAGCCCGCGCGTGCGCACCCAGACCACGCCCGACTTGCCGTTCGAGTTTTCCTTGAGCCCGATCACCTCGGACACCGACCGCAGCGTGTCGCCGGGCCAGACCGGCGCCAGCCAGCGCCCTTCGGCATAGCCGAGATTGGCCACAGCGTTCAGCGAGATGTCGGGCACCGTCTTGCCGAAGACGGTGTGGAAGGCGATCAGGTCGTCCAGCGGGCTTTGCGGCAGGCCGCAGCCCTGCGCGAAGGCGTCCGAGGAATAAAGCGCGCCCCGCGACGGGTAGAGCGCGTGATAAAGCGCGCGTTCGCCCCCCGACACGGTGCGCGGCACCGCGTGGTCGATCACCTGTCCCAGCCGGTAATCCTCGAAGAACCGACCCGGGTTTGTCTTCGCCATTGCTTACTGATCTCCCAGCTTCATCTCGGGGAAATAGGGTTTGTCCACGTCCTTCACCACGGCCTGCCCGCAGCGCATGACGCCGCGCGCGGCGTCAAAGCTGTAGACGGGGTCGCCGTAAAGCTCCCATCCCTTGGCAAGTGCTGCCGATACCTTGTGGCAGAAGGCCGAGGTGTCGTCCTCGGTCAGAAGGCGGTAGATCTTCATAGCGTCACCCGAAGATCGGATAGCCCAGCCATGCATGGACCCAGGCGATGGCGCCATAGACGACCACGGTGCCGACGATCGCCATGACTTCCTTGCGCATCACGACGGGGCCGGTGGGCCGGTTCCACTCTGTCTGACGGTTGATCAGGATGACTTCCCAGACCGCCCAGCCCAGAAGCCCGCCGAACAGCACGAAGGACGGCACGTCCCCGTTCACAAGGATATGCGCCAGCGCCCAGACCTTGACGGCGGTCAGCTGCGGGTGGCGGATGCGGCGGGTGATCGCCGTCTTCATCCCCGAAGCGGCATAGAGATAGACCGCGAAGATCATCAGGAGGTTGTTGATGCCGGTCAGCGCCGCGTTGCGGCCCCAGAAGACGGCACCGTCGGCCCGGCCATAGCCCATGACCATCAGCACGATGCTGGCCACGACCGCCACGGCCACCACGCCCTTGAAACTGTCGCCCAGACCCTCGCGCCGTTCGGGCGCGACGCGCTTGAACACATGCGCGCCGGTCCAGAGCGCCAGACCCGCAAGAAGAAGAACCCAACCCATTTCCATCACTCCGTGGCCATTGCTGCGATCGCTTCAGCTTTTGCCAGTATTTCACGCGCCGTGGCAACGTGAAGGTTTTCGACGATCTTGCCGTCGACGACCGCGACGCCCTGCCCTGCGGCCTCGGCGGCCTCAAAAGCAGCGATCTGACGGCGGGCGAGGTCGATCTCGGCCTGTGACGGCGCGAAGGCGGCATTGGCGATATCGACCTGCGCGGGATGGATCAGCGTCTTGCCGTCGAAGCCCATGTCGCGGCCCTGTTCGCATTCGGCGCGCAGGCCGTCGTCATCCTTGAAGGCGTTGTAAACACCGTCGACGATCACCCGGCCATGCGCCCTGGCCGCCAGCAGGCACAGCCCGAGGCCCGTCATCAGCGGCAGGCGGTCGGGGCGGAAGCGCGTCTGCAGATCCTTGGCCAGATCGTTGGTGCCCATGACCATGCCCTGCAGCTTCGGATAGCCCGCGATCTGATCGGCGTTCAGCATGCCGCGCGGCGTCTCCATCATCGCCCAGAGCGGCATGTCGCCGGTGATCGCCGCCAGTGCGTCGAGATCGGCGGCAGAATTCACCTTGGGCAAGAGCACCGCATCGGCCGCCATGTCGCGGACCGCTTCCGCATCCGCCCGCCCCCAGGGCGTGTCGAATGCGTTGATGCGCACGATCTTCACCCGCCCGCCATAGCCGCCCGCCGCAAGCGCCGTGTGCAGGGTGGCGCGGGCATTGTCCTTTTCCTCGGCCGTGACCGCGTCTTCCAGATCGAAGATGATCGCGTCCACGGGCAGGCTGCGCGCCTTGTCGAGCGCACGGTCCTTCGAGCCGGGGATGTAGAGCACGGAGCGATAGGGCCGGGCGCGGCTGTCCATGGGGCTGTCCTTCGGTCAGGTCATTTTGTTGCGCGGACAACCGCATTTTTTTTCGAAGTGTTCAAGACCCAATTCGCCGCAACGCAGCGACGGTGCCGCGCGGGGCGTTAACCATGCGTTCAGCACAACGGCGCAGGCTTTGCCCATTCACCGCGCCCATGTCGGGATGCGGGCCGACCCGGAAAAGGGGAAAGACCATGAAGGACAAGGCGATGACATGGCTGTTCGGCTTCGGCCTTCTGGCGCTGGGCGCGACGCAGGTGCAGGCGCAGGGCAATTGCGCGCCGCGCCAGATGGTGATCGACCGGCTGGCCGAGGGTTTTGGCGAGACGCGGCAGAGCATGGGGCTGGGGTCATCCGGTCAGGTGGTCGAGGTCTTCGCCTCTGACGCCACGGGAAGCTGGACGATCACGGTGACGCTGCCCGACGGCACCACCTGCCTTGTCGCCAGCGGCGAGGGCTTCCAGAATCTGGCCGAGGCGCTGCCGCCGCCGGGCGATCCGGCTTAGGTGAGAGCGTCCCAGATCAGTTTCGCTCCGGTGACGGTCAAAAGGACGTAGGTGATGGCGAAGAAGGCGCGTTCGGGGACCATCACATGCGTCTTCACCCCCACCCAGGCGCCAAGAAGCGCGAAGGGGGCCAGCACGATGTTCGCCTTCAGTGTCTCGAGCGTGAACATGCCCAGAAAGGCATAGGGCACGAATTTGACGATGTTGACAGCCCAGAAGACGAGGACCGTGGTCGCCTGAAACTCGGTCTTCGTCAGGCGCTGCGACAGAAGGTAGACCGCTGCGGGCGGGCCGCCCGCATGGCTCACGAAACTGGTGAAGCCCGCGACCGCCCCCGCGATCAGCCCGGCCCAGACCGGCATACGCGCGCTCCAGGGCCTGACCAGCCGGCCGCGCTGCGCCATCTGCCAGGCGACGAAGCCCACCGCGATCGCCCCGATGAGGAAGCGCAGAACGTCGGCATTGGCGACGGTGTAAAGGGCGGCACCCAGCGCCACGCCCGGCACCCCGCCGAGGATCAGGACGCGGGCGTCGGGAAAGCTCCACTTCTTCCAGTAGGGTCGCAGGGTGGCAAGGTCGATCAGCATCAGAAGCGGCAGCATGACGCCCAGCGCCAGCCCCGGTTCCACCACGATCGCGAGAATCGCCGCCGCCGCGAAGGCCGCGCCCGATCCGAAGCCGCCCTTGGAAATGCCGGCGAACAGGACGGCAGGCCCGGCGATGGCGAAGAAGGAGGGGGTCAGCTCGAGCACGTCGCGGGCGGCCTTCTGCAGCAAGGGCGTCGCGCCCTGATAGCGCGCCGCACAGCGGGCCGCCAGTTCGCACCGCGCCGCCCCGCCGCATGGGCCCGGCCTTGCGCGCCCGCCCGGAACGCACTACCCAGCGGGCCAAGACAACCCGGAGCGGAGACTTCCCATGGCCAGACCCAAGATTGCACTGATCGGCGCAGGTCAGATCGGCGGCACACTTGCCCATCTTGCAGCCCTCAAGGAACTGGGCGACATCATCCTGTTCGACATCGCCGAAGGGACCCCGCAGGGCAAGGCGCTGGACATCGCCGAAAGCGGCCCGTCGGAGCGGTTCGACGCGACCCTCAAGGGCACCAATTCCTATGCCGACATCGCGGGCGCGGATGTCTGCATCGTCACCGCCGGTGTGCCGCGCAAGCCGGGGATGAGCCGCGACGACCTTCTGGGCATCAACCTCAAGGTCATGAAGTCGGTCGGCGAAGGCATCCGCGACCATGCGCCCGGCGCCTTCGTCATCTGCATCACCAACCCGCTTGACGCGATGGTCTGGGCGCTGCGCGAATTCTCGGGCCTGCCGCATCATATGGTCTGCGGCATGGCGGGCGTTCTCGACAGCGCGCGCTTCCGCCATTTCCTGAGCGTCGAGTTCGACGTGTCGATGAAGGACGTGACCGCCTTCGTCCTGGGCGGGCATGGCGACACGATGGTGCCCTTGGTGCGCTATTCGACCGTGGCGGGCATCCCGCTGCCGGACCTCGTGAAGATGGGCTGGACCAGCCAGGAAAAGCTCGACGGGATCGTCCAGCGCACCCGCGACGGCGGCGCCGAGATCGTGGGCCTGCTGAAGACCGGCAGCGCCTTCTATGCGCCGGCCACCAGCGCCATCGAGATGGCGGAAGCCTATCTCAAGGATCAGAAGCGCCTGCTGCCCTGCGCCGCGTGGTGCGACGGCCAGTTCGGGCTGAAGGGCATGTATGTCGGCGTGCCGACCGTGATCGGCGCGTGCGGGATCGAACGCATCGCCGACATCAAGATGACCAAGGACGAACAGGCGATGTTCGACAAGTCGGTCGCGGCGGTGAAGGGCCTTGTCGACGCCTGCAAGGGCATCGACCCGACGCTGGCCTGAGCGACACGCGGAATGACACCGAAAGACGCCGTCCCGCGACGGCGTCTTTTTCTTTGCGCGGCGGCGTGATAGCGCAGATCAATCCAGAGCGCCGGGAGGAACCATGGCACAGGGAAAATCCGGAACACGCGTGCAGCCCAAGGACAGCCACCGCGCACATGACGTGCCGCGGCGCGGCGCACCCAAGGGCAGCCAGACCGAGGCCGAGAAGAAGGCCGCGCTTCTTGCCCGCATGAAGGCCGCCGCCGGGGCGAAGACCAAGGACTGACAGGCCGTGACGCAGGCGCGGCCGTCGTCGCCCTATCTCGCGCCCGGGTTCTATGACCGGGCGCTGGCCGAAGGGCGGCACCGCGACATCGTGGGCGGGCGCTGGGACGAAACCGGCCGCCTGCAGATGGACATCCTGCGCGCAGCCGGGCTGCGGCCCGATCACCACCTTCTAGACATCGGGGCGGGGTCGCTGCGGCTGGGCTGCCGCGCGGTGCCCTATCTGGCGCCGGGCCATTACTGGGCCACCGATGCGAGCCGCGCGCTGATGCTGCGCGGGCGCGCGGCGGAACTGCCCGACCCGGACCGATTGTCCGAGGATCATCTGATCGAGGATGCGGGCTTCGATCTGCCGGGCGTGCCGGGCAGCATCACGCACGCGATCTGCTTTGCCGTCTTCACGCATCTGCCGCGCGATGTGACAGCGCTGGCGCTGGGGCGTATCGGCGCGCGCCTGCCGGGGCTGGAGCGGTTTTTCTTCACGCTGTTCCTTGCCCCGGACGGGGCGGAAGGTGCACTGCGCCAGCGCGACGGGGTGGTGACCCATCCCGACCGCCCGCCCTATCACCTGAGCCGCGAAGAGGCGGCGCGCCTGACGCGCGCCGCCGGGTTCGAGCCGGTCGTCAGCGACC
>CAZNMV010000087.1:0-10058 GCA_964573835.1 uncultured Aestuariivita sp.
GCGCCATCAGGAAGACGCGCTTGCCGGTGCGCTTGAAGTAGAGGACCTGGATGATCACGCTCAGCGCCTCGACCACGAAGAGGCCCCCGACAACGGCAAGGACAAGCTCGTGCTTTGTCGACACCGCGATGGCGCCCAGCGCGCCGCCCAAGGCCAGCGATCCGGTGTCGCCCATGAAGACGGCCGCCGGCGGCGCGTTGTACCACAGGAAGCCCAAGCCCCCGCCGAAAAGCGCGGCGCAGAAGATCAGGATTTCGCCCGTGCCGGGGACGTAGTGCACATCGAGATATTCGGTGAAGTCCACCCGTCCCACCGCATAGGCGATGATGCCGAGCGTGCCTGCCGCGATCATCACCGGCATGATGGCGAGCCCGTCGAGACCGTCGGTCAGGTTCACCGCATTGGCGCTGCCCACGATGACAAGCACGGCGAAGGGCACGAAGAGCACGCCCATGTAGATCAGCACGTCCTTGAAGATGGGAAGCGCCAGCTGGTTCGCGAGGTCGGCGGGGTGGAGCGAGGCCGCCCAATACCCCGCGATGGCCGCGATCAGGATGCCGAGCGCAAGCCGCAGCTTGCCCGGCACGCCCTTGGTGTTCTGCTTGGACACCTTGGCATAGTCGTCGGCGAAGCCGATCAGCGCAAAGGAGAGCGTGACGAAAAGCACGAGCCAGACAAAGCCGTTGTCGAGCCGCGCCCAGAGGAGCGTCGAGGTCGTCAGCGCGCCGACGATCAGGAGGCCCCCCATTGTGGGTGTGCCTGCCTTTGAGAAGTGCCCTTCGGGACCGTCATCGCGGATCGGCTGACCCTTGCCCTGACGGCGGCGCAGCACGTTGATCAGCGGGCGACCGAAGAGGAAGCCGAAGATCAGCGCGGTCAGGAAGGCGCCACCTGCACGGAAGGTGATGTATCGAAAAAGATTGAAGAAATCCCCACCGTCCGACAGAGCGGTCAACCAGTAAAGCATCGCGGAGACCTCTATCCTTCGTCCAGGGCGCTGCCATGGCCCATTTTGCGGATGGCGTCAACGACCGCGGAGAGACCGGTCGAAAGCGAGGCCTTGACCAGCACGACATCGCCGGAATCGAGCTTGCGGGGAATGGCGGCGGCCATTTCGGCGGCCGTGTCGGTGTGCAGGCCGCGCCTGTGTTCGGGCAGCGCCTCCCACAGCGCGGCCATGAGGGGGCCGACACAATGGACCACGTCGATGCTCGCCATGGCGGGCAGACCGGCCAGAGCCGCGTGCATCGCGACCTCGTCGGGGCCCAGTTCCTTCATGTCGCCGATCACCGCGATCCGGCGACCCCGGCTGACGCGGCCCGTGTTGTCGCGCGGCGCAAGCGCGGCAAGGACGCCCAGCGCCGCCTCCATCGAGGTGGGGTTGGCGTTGTAGCTGTCGTCGATCAGTTCCAGCCGCAGGTCGGCCTCGACCGCGTCGAGGCGGATCGTCTCGCGCACGCCTCGGCCCTTGTAGGGCGACCAGCGCCCCAGTGATTGCGCGGCAAGCGCGAGGTCCGCGCCCATGGCCTGCGCGGCCGCCAGCGCGCCCAGCGCGTTCATCGCGAAATGCGTCCCCGGCGTGGCCAGCTTGAACAGAAGCGGCGTGCCCTGCGCCTGCGCGTCGATCACCGTCACCTCGTCCTGAAGCTGGACCCCGCGCAGGACATAGTCGAGCGCGTCGCGCCCGAAGCCGAGGATGTGCGCGCCGCGCGCTTCGGCCCGCGACATGAGGATCGGCGCCTGATCGACGTCGGCGTTCAGCACCGCGATGCCGCCGGGCTCCAGCCCTTCGAGGATGTCGGATTTCTCCTCTGCGATGGCCTCCAGGGATCCCAGCGCCTCGAGATGGGCGGCGGCAATGGTGGTGATCATGGCGACATGCGGCCGGGTCATGCGCGACAGCGGCGCGATCTCGCCCCGGTGGTTCATGCCGATCTCGATCACCGCGAATTCGGTGTCGGCGGGCATACGCGCCAGCGTAAGCGGCACGCCCCACTGGTTGTTGTAGGAGGCGACGCTGGCATGCGTCCGGCCCTGATCGGCGAGCATCTGTGCCAGCATTTCCTTTGTCGAGGTCTTGCCGACGCTGCCGGTGATGGCGACGACGCGGGCATCGGTGCGGTCGCGGCCCGCGCGGCCCAGCGCCTCGAGCCCTTTCTGCACGTCGTCGACGATGAGAAGCGGCGCGTCGGTGTCCACGTCTTCGGGGATGTAGGACACCATCGCCGCCGCCGCGCCCTTGGCCAGCGCCTGCGCGACGTAATCGTGCCCGTCACGCAGCGCGGTGAGCGCGATGAAGAGATCGCCGCGCTGGAGCGTGCGGGTGTCGATCGACACGCCCGTGGCGGTCCAGTCGCCATGGGCCAGGCCTATGGTGGCGCAGGCGGCATCGTATGCGGTCCAAAGCGTCATGCCCTGCCTTTCTCCAGGGCCGCCACGGCGACCGAGGCCTGTTCGACATCATCGAAGGGCAGCACCGCGTCGCCGATGATCTGCCCGGTTTCATGCCCCTTGCCCGCGATGAGAAGCGCGTCGCCCGCGGAAAGGGCGGCTATGCCGCGCAGGATCGCCTCGGCCCGGTCGGGGATTTCGGTGGCGCCCGGGGCGCCGGCGAGGACGGCGGCACGGATGAGGCGCGGGTCTTCGCTGCGGGGGTTGTCGTCGGTGACGATCACCGTGTCGGCGTTGTCGTGCGCGGCCTGCCCCATCAGCGGACGCTTGGTGCGGTCGCGGTCGCCGCCCGCGCCGATGATGGCGACCAGCCGGCCCATGACATGCGGGCGCATCGCGCGCAAAGCGGTGGCGACGGCGTCGGGGGTATGGGCGTAATCGACATAGACCGCAGCACCGTTGGCGCGCGTCGCGGCCAGCTGCATGCGCCCGCGCACGGTGGTCAGGCGCGGCAGCGTGGCGAAGACGGCGGCCGGGTCGTCTCCGGCCGCGATGCAGAGCCCGCAGGCCAGCAGCACGTTTTCCGCCTGAAACCCGCCCACGAGGTTCAGCCGCTGTACCTGCGGCGCGCCACGCCAGGCAAAGCGGATGTCCTGCCCCGTCGCGTCGAAGCGTTGCGAGAGGAGGTTCAGATCGCCCATGCCGCGCCCCACGGACAAAAGCGTCTGGCCGCGCGCGCGGGCAATTTCGGCCATGGCGTCGCCGCGCGGGTCGCCGAGGTTGATGACCGCCATGCCGCCGGGCGGCAGGACACGGTCGAAAAGGCCCGCCTTGGCGGCGAAATAGGCCTCGAAATCAGGGTGGTAGTCGAGATGATCCTGGCTGAGGTTGGAAAACCCCGCCGCGAAGATGCGCACCGCGTCAAGACGGCGCTGGTCGAGGCCATGGGACGAGGCCTCCATCGCCGCATGGGTGATGCCGGCCGCCGCCGCCTCGGCCAGCACGCGGTGGAGCGTGATGGGTTCCGGTGTCGTATGTGCCAGCGGTGCGGTGAATGCCCCTTCGACGCCTGTGGTGCCGACATTCACCGCCGGGTGGCCCAGTTCCGTCCAGATCTGGCGCACGAAGGTGGCCACGGATGTCTTGCCGTTGGTGCCGGTGACCGCAACCATTGTCGCGGGCTGCCCCCCGAACCAGAGGGCCGCCGCATGGGACAGGGCCGCGCGCGGGTCTTGCGTCACCACAAGCGCGGCGCCTGCGGCCGCGACGGCGTCGCGCGCGATATCGGCACCCGCCGGATCGGTCAGCACCGCCACGGCACCACGTTCGAGCGCCGCCGCCACGAATTCGGCGCCATGCACCTTGGTCCCCGGCAGTGCCGCGAAGAGATAGCCGTTCTTCACCTGCCGGCTGTCCACGGCCAGACCTTCGATCCGGGGATCATGGCCCGCCCCGGCCCGAAGCCCCAGATCGCCCAGTGTTCTTGGCCCCGTGCCCATCCGCCCCCGCCGACGCTAGTTTGACGTGAGCGTTATATCAGGGGTGGAGCGGGGTTCAACTTGGGGTCTGAGCCCAAGGAGCGGCGCCACGCGCGCGATGAGTTCGGCCGCGACCGGCACCGCCGTCCAGCCTGCCGTGCGGCGCGGTTCGGACCCCGTTGTGTCGACCGGTTCGTCCAGCGTCACCACCAGCACATATTTCGGATCATGCGACGGGAAGATCGCGGCGAACGTGGCGATGACCTTGTCATCGTAGTAGCCACCGCCGCGGGTCTTGGGCTTGTCCGCCGTGCCGGTCTTGCCGCCGACCGCATAGCCCGGAACGTCGGAGAAGCTGGCGGTGCCGTCGGTGACCGTCGCGCGCAGCATGTCGCGCGAGGCGGCGGCGGCGTTTTCGGACATCACGCGCGGGCCCAGCTGGGGGCCCGACTGCTTGAGGATCGTCGGGCTGACGTAATAGCCGCCATTGGCGATTGCGGCATAGCCGGCCGCCAGGTGCATCGGCGTGTTCGACAGGCCGTGGCCATAAGAGATGGTCACGGTCGACAGTTCGCCCCAGCGTTGGGGGAAGAGGGGCTGACCGCCCGCCGCCTCGGTGATCTCGAAGGGGGTCGGGTCCAGCATGCCCAGATTGTCGAGGAAGGCGCGCTGACGCTCGGCCCCGATCATCAGCGCCAGCCGCCCCGTCCCGCGGTTCGAGGAATGCACGATGACGTCCGAGACGCTGATCTTGCCGTAATTCCTGTTGCGGAACTCGCCGATCGGGAACCTGCCGATGTGCATGGGGCCCGATGCGTCCACGATCGTGTCGGCGTTCACCAGCCCCAGATCGATCGCCTGCGCGGTCGTGAAGATCTTGAAGGTCGAGCCGAGTTCATAGACCCCCTGCACCGCGCGGTTGAACAGCGGGCTGTCGGAGGGCTCGCCCTCGGTCGGGGGGCGGGGGCGGTCGTTGGGGTCGAAGTCGGGCAGCGACACGACCGAGATCACCTCGCCCGTGCGGACATCCATCAGGATCGAGGTGGCGCCCTTGGCATTCATCAGACGCATGCCGCCCAAAAGCACCTCTTCCGCCGCGGCCTGGACGGTGAGGTCGAGCGCGAGTTCCAGCGGTCGGCCGCCATTGGCCGGGTCGCGCAGCCAGGCGTCGAACTGGCGTTCGACACCGGCGACGCCGATCACCTCGGCCGCCGTCACGCCTTCCTTGCCGAACCCCGCGCCCCCCAGCACATGCGCGGCAAGCCGCCCGTTGGGGTAAAGCCGCATCTCGCGCGGGCCGAACAGCAGCCCCGGTTCGCCCAGATCATGCACGGCCTGCTTCTGTTCGGGGCTGATGCGGCGCTTGATCCAGAGGAACTTGCGGTCTCCGGTGAAGTCGCGCAGCAGGCGGTCGGCGTCGAGATCGGGAAAGATCTCGGCCAGGCGGCGCGCGGCCCCTTCGGGATCGACCATATGGGGCGGCTGGGCATAGAGCGCGTGGGTCTCGAAATTCGTGGCCAGAAGCCGGCCATCGCGGTCGACGATGTCTGCGCGTTGCATGGCGATCTGCGCACCCGGCGCGCGCGCGACAGGTTCCATCGGTTCGGAGGTGGCCAGAACGCCCATCCGCGCCCCCACCACGAGGAAAGCGCAGAAGAAGACCATCGCCAGCACCAGCAACCGGCTTTCGGCGCGGGCGCGGGCGTGGTCCTGCATTTCCTCGTGCCGCAGGCGGATGTTCTCGCGCTCGATGACGTCGGGGTTCTGCCCGTGGGCGCGGGCATGCAGGATGCGGGCCAGCGGGCGCAGCGGCGTTCGGGTCATGGCACCTGACCGTCTTCGGGGGCATTGTCGGCCGAGGCGTCGATCGGATCGGTGATCGGCAGGACCGGTTCGGGCGGGAAGGCCACCTCGTCGATGCGGCCGAACTGGTAGGCGCGCAGCGGCAGAAGGCCCAGCCGGTCGAAGTTGAGCGCGGCCAGTTCGCGCAGCCGTTCGGGCCGGTTGAGATAGGCCCATTCGGCGCGCAGCACGCTCAGCCGGGTCTGCGCCAGGCCGATGTCGCTCTGGAGCTGCCGGGTCTCATCGCGCACGGCCTGGGTGAGGTAATTCTCGCGGTAGGCCCAGAAGGCCAGACCGATCACGCAGAGTGCGGTGAAAAGATAGAGAACAGCCTTCATCCGCCGCGCCTTTCGATTTGCGGCATGCCAAGCGCGGCGGGATCGACCGCGCCCGCGGGCGCGTCGGTGCGGCGCGCGATGCGCAGCCGGGCCGAGCGGGCGCGCGGGTTGGCGGCGGTTTCCTCATCCGAGGGGGCGATGGCCTTACGGGTCAGAAGATCGAAGCGCGGTGCCTCGGTGCCTGCGTCCGGGGCATAGCGGTTGGCGCGCCCCCCCTGCCCCGCCCGCGACTGGAGGAACCGCTTGACCATGCGGTCCTCGATCGAATGGAAGGTGACGACGGCAAGCCAGCCGCCGGGCGCCAGTGCGCGTTCGGCCGCCATGAGCCCGCGGTGCAGTTCGCCGTATTCGTCGTTCACCGCGATGCGGAGCGCCTGGAAGCTGCGGGTGGCGGGGTGGCTTTGGCCGGGCTTCGCGCGCGGCAGGCAGCCTTCGATCAGCCGGGCGAGTTCGGTTGTGCGGGTGATCGGTGCCTGCACGCGGGCGCGGACAATGGCGCGCGCGATGCGGCGCGAGGCGCGTTCCTCGCCATAATGATAAAGGATGTCGGCCAGCGCCTCTTCCGACGCGGTGTTGACGATGTCGGCGGCTGACGGCCCGTCCTGCGACATCCGCATGTCGAGCGGGCCGTCGCGCAGGAAGGAAAAGCCGCGTTCGGCGCGGTCGAGCTGCATCGACGACACGCCGAGGTCGAGCACGACGCCGTCAAGCCCGGTCGCCGCCTCGTCGAGCCGCGAAAAGACGCCCGGCCACATGACCAGCCGGTCGCCGTACTGGTCGGCCCAGCCGCGGGCCATGTCGAAGGCCAGCGGGTCGCGGTCGATGGCGATGACGCGGTCGGCGCCTGCCTCGAGCAGCGCGCGCGTATAGCCGCCCGCGCCGAAGGTGCCGTCGGCCCAGATGCCGCGCACGGGCGCCACGGCCTCGATCAAGGGATCGATCAGGACGGGAACATGGGGGGCATTGTCGTCACGGGGGGCCAGCGGTTTGGCAGCAGCCGCCATCGCGTCACCCCGCGTCGATGGCGTCGAGGAAGATCAGCGGATCGACATCTTCGCCCAGGCTGTCCAGCCAGGCTTCGGTCTTCGCCAGCTCCTCGGTCTCGTAGGTTTCGGGCTTCCAGATCTGGAAGGTGTCGCCGGCGGCGATGAAGAAGGCCTCGTCGTCCAGCCCGATCTTCTGGCGCAGCTTCTGCGGCAGGACCAGACGGCCGGTTTCATCCACCGACGTGGGCAGGGACTGACCGTGAAAGAGGTTCTGGAGCGCCTTGCGCTGCGCCGAGCCGCGCGGCAGGCGGTCGATACGGGCATCGACTTCGGCGATGGCCTCCATCGTGTAGCATTCGAGATAGCTGCGGCGGTGATCGCCATAGACGATGACCAGTTCGGAGTTCCGGCCGGTATCCCAGGCGGGATCGCAGGCTTCCAGCACGCGACGGAAAAGGGCCGGGATCGACACCCGCCCCTTTGCATCCACCTTGTGGGTGCTTTCGCCTCTGAACCTGCGGCTCACGCCCGTAGTCCCTTTCGCCCGCGCCCCCGCGCTCTCCCCCGCCCTGAATGGGAAACGGCGGGTCGATCAGCTGCCATTGATCGACCCGCCGCCCTCGTCCCGCCTTGGCGGGGTTTCCGACTGCGCGCGCCACCTGGGGGGATGTCTGCTCGCCCGCGCGCCGGATCCTTTAGATGAGAGCTGCCTGTATGAAACCTTGCCTTTGGTTTTTTGTTCGGGGTCGTTTGGTGCCCCATTTGTCGTTCTCATCCGATGACCAAGGGATCGCATGGGAATTCATGGAAATCAACGGTTTTTTACGAGATTTCGCACAGGATATTGTTCGCAAGGCCACGCAGGAACAAGACTTGGTACGCCTCGAAACCTCGGGCTTACAGCTTATTGTGCGGTCAGCTTCCCAAATCGCAACATGTTGTGTCGCTTTTAAGTTGCAGAGATTTCCCCTGAAATCCCACGCCGATCCAAAATTTTCAGCGCTCAGAGGGGAAAATCGGCACAGATGCCCTGCTGGAAGCCGTCAGACAGGGCGAATCCAAGCCCTTCGGCGCAGGTGATTCGCCTGCGGCCCCGTATCGGTGGCATGAATTCCCGTGGTGGACGGGGCAGATCGGCCCGGTCAGGCCATCCCGCCCCGGATCAGCCGGTCGGCCAGCCGGGCATAGGCTTCGGCCATCGGGCTGTCACCGGCGGCGACAGGCGTGCCGCCATCCCCGGCGAGCCGGGTGTCGAGATCGATGGGCAGTTGCGCCAGAAGCGGCACGCCCAGCTTGTCGGCCTCGGCCGCGACGCCGCCATGGCCGAAGATGTGGTGCTGCGATCCGCAATCGGGGCAGACGAAGACCGACATGTTCTCGATCAGGCCCAGGATCGGGGTCTTCAGCGTGTTGAACATGTCGATCGCCTTGCGCGCATCCAGCAGCGCCACGTCCTGCGGGGTCGAGACGACGATCGCGCCCGTTACCTCGGACCTTGTGCAGAGGGTGAGCTGCACATCCCCCGTGCCCGGCGGCAGATCGACGATCAGCACGTCGAGCTTGCCCCATTCCACCTGCCCCAGCATCTGCTGCAGCGCGCCCATGAGCATGGGGCCGCGCCAGATCACGGCCTTGGTTTCTTCCAGCATCAGACCGATGGACATCATCGTGACGCCATGCGCCGTCAAGGGCAGGATGGTCTTGCCATCGGGCGAGGCGGGGCGCTGGTTCACGCCCATCATGCGCGGCTGCGACGGCCCGTAGATGTCGGCGTCAAGCAGCCCCACCCGGCGCCCGGCGCGCGCCAGCGCCACGGCGAGGTTGGCCGAGACGGTGGATTTGCCCACGCCCCCCTTGCCCGACCCGATGGCCAGGATGCGGTCGACCCCCGAGGGCTTCATCGGGCCTTCCTGCGGCTTGGGGTGACCGCCGATCTTGAGGCTGGGCGCGGGCGCTTTCTGGGCGGGCCCATGCGCGGTGAGCGCCACCGACGCCTTTGCGACACCGGGGATC
This sequence comes from uncultured Aestuariivita sp., assembly GCA_964573835.1. GTDB lineage: Bacteria > Pseudomonadota > Alphaproteobacteria > Rhodobacterales > Rhodobacteraceae > JAGYKE01. Next base: position 9,049 of record CAZNMV010000087.1, read on the forward strand.
GCCGAGACAGCCTGCTCCACGGCCTGGCGCAACGGTTCCATCTGCTGCGCGATCGCAGGGCTCGGTGCTTCGATCACGAAGCGAACGGTGCCGCCGTCGATGGTGAGGGCGCGAATCATATCGCGGCTGACCAGAGTGCCGCCATCGGGCAGGGAAAAGCGGCCCAGCACCTCGTCGATCCGGTCGCGCGTCACGGTCATGGTTCTCTCCTTTTCGTCTTGCCGCTTTAAGTGGCATGTCGGCCGGCAGGTGCAAGGCCGTTCCGAACCGGTGCCACAAAGCCGGGCAATCTGCCTGAAAAATATGCAGATACCCCATGTGCTTTGCGCATAGCTGCATTGCAGCAATTTCTATTGTGCAACCGCAGCAATTCCCTAACTTTAGTTTCAACACAGACTGACGGACAGGCACACCGGTGGCAATGATGACCGACACGACCCTTGCACGGGGGCAGGCAATCGCCCCACTGCGGCAAAGGCTGGCGGACATCGCCGAAGCTTGGGGACGCTGGCGCCTTTATCGCCGGACCCTCGCCGAGATGTCGGCCCTGTCTGACCGCGCGCTGGCCGATCTGGGCCTGCATCGGTCGATGCTGAAACGGGTGGCGTGGATCGCCGCCCACGAAACATAAGGATCGGATCCCATCCTCCTCCCGGGGTCTGTATTCTGGCTGCGACATCGTCTCCTCCCTGATGTCGCAGCATTTTTCTTCCCCGGGCCGGTGGCCCGGTACCCGAACGGCCCGGCGCGCGCCTCCTCCCTTGCGCGTCGGACGCCACAGCGCCCGGACCCTTCTCCTCCTCCCTTGGGGACGGGCGCGCACAGGACGGCGGCCCCTCTCCTCCTCCCTGGGGTCGCCGTTTCCTCCCCTTCCTCCTCAGAACGGAATATCGTCGGGCGCGGTGACGAAGCGGGCCACGACCTTCTTCAGGCCGGCCTTGTCGAAGTCGATCTCCAACTTGTCGCCTTCGATGCCGATGACCGCGCCATAGCCGAATTTCTGGTGGAAG
>CAZNMV010000088.1:0-10055 GCA_964573835.1 uncultured Aestuariivita sp.
CCCGGATCTCGAGTTTTCCGGGCTTCGGGAATTCGTGATAGAACAGCGCGGCCTGCCGCAGGCTCTGATTGTCGGACATGTTGCCCCCTCTTGGAACGCCGCCCCGGAAAACTGGTTTAGCGTTAAACTAATTTCCCGGCCTTGGAAATGGCCCCCTTGCGCGACAAGGTCGCAGCCGCTTCTTGCAAAAGCGCACCGCCCCCGCCACTCTCACCTCCGCAAACGGGAGCTTGCACCGACATGACACGCGCCGAAATCCGCCTTCCGACATCCGAACTCCGCGACGACATCCCCTTCTACACGAAAACGCTGGGGATGCGCATGGACATGATCTATCCCGCCGATGATCCTCAGGTTGCGGTCTTTTCCGGCCACGGCCTGCGCTTGCGCATCGAAAAGGGCGCGCCCGAGGCCCCGGGCACAATCCGCATTCTCGCCGACGATCCCGACACTTTCGCGGGAGGCCAGCGCGAACTGACCGCGCCCAACGGCACGCGGATCGAGATCGCCGAGGCGAACCCGCCGCTGGTCATGCCCGCCACCGTGCATTCCTTTGTCGTGCGCCGTCTTGCCGATCAGGCACCCTGGGTGATCGGGCGCGCGGGCATGCATTACCGCGATCTTGTCCCCGACCGTCTGGGCGGCGCGGTCATCGCAAGCCATATCCGCATTCCCGATGGCGGGCCGGTGCCCGACATGGTCCATTACCACAAGGTGGGCTTCCAGCTCATCTTCTGCGTCAACGGCTGGGTCGATGTGCTGTATGAAGATCAGGGCGGGCTGCGCCGCCTTCATCCGGGCGACTGCTTCATCCAGCCGCCCGAAATCCGCCACCGCGTCGTGGAATCGAGCGATGATTGCCAGGTGGTGGAAATCGGCGTCCCTGCCGAACACGTGACCGAGATCGACCACGACATGACCTTGCCCACCCCCCACCTGCGGCCCGAGCGCGAATGGCAGGGCCAGCGCTTTGTGCACAATCTGGGCAAGGACGGCGAATGGCAGCCCGCGCATCTGCCGGGCTTTGTCGCCCGCGACACCACGATCAACGCCAACACCAAGGGCGTCGCAGGCGTACAGGTCCTGCGCCGGGGCGATGGCGCCACGGAATGGACCAGCCATGACGCCGACATCCACTTCACCTTCGTGATGGCCGGCACGATGATGCTGCACGGCGAGGGGCGCGACCCCTACCCGCTGACCACCGGCGACGCCTTCGTCATCCCGCCGGGCATGAAGACACGTCTCGCCGATGTGAGCGCTGATGCGGAACTGCTCGAGGTCACGCTGCCGGGCAGCTTCCAGACACGGATCGCGCCATGAGCCTCGCGGACGACGCCCGCGCCGTCATGGTCCGCGCCTATGCGCCCTATTCGCGCTTTCAGGTTGGGGCCGCGATCCGGGGCGCATCCGGTGCCGTCTATCGCGGCTGCAACGTGGAAAACGTGGCCTATCCCGAAGGCACCTGCGCCGAAGCGGGGGCCATCGCCGCCATGGTCGCGGCGGGCGAAACCCGCCTGACCGAGGTCTATGTCACCGCCAGCGGCCCCGCCCCGGTGCCCCCCTGCGGCGGCTGCCGCCAGAAGCTGGCCGAATTCGGCGCGGGCGACGTGGTGGTCACCATGGGCTGCGCGGGCGGCACCGAACTGCGCATGACGCTGGCCGAGCTTCTGCCCGGCGCCTTCACCGCGCAGCACATGGGCGACTGAGGCTTGGACGCCCGCAGCCTGATCGCCGCCCTGCGCCGCGGGCAGGAGATCGCGCCCGAAGACCTGGCGTGGTTCGCGCGCGGGCTTGCCGACCGCAGCGTCAGCGATGCGCAGGCGGGGGCCTTCGCCATGGCGGTCTGCCTTCGCGGTCTGGGTGACGCGGGCCGCACCGCGCTGACACTGGCAATGCGCGATTCGGGCGACGTGCTGCGCTGGGACAGCGATCTGCCGGTCATCGACAAGCATTCGACCGGGGGCGTGGGCGATTGCGTGTCCCTGATCCTTGCGCCCGCGCTGGCGCAGGCGGGGGGCCTTGTGCCCATGATCTCGGGCCGGGGGCTGGGGCATACCGGCGGCACGCTCGACAAGCTCGAAGCGATCCCCGGCGTGGCGACGCAGGTGCCGCCCGACCGCCTGCGCGACATGCTCGCGCGCGCGGGCTGCGCCATCGTCGGGGCGACCGCCAACATCGCCCCCGCCGACCGGCGGCTTTACGCGATCCGCGACGTGACGGCGACGGTGGAAAGCCTCGATCTCATCACCGCGTCGATCCTGTCGAAGAAGCTGGCGGCAGGGCTGCAGGCGCTGGTGCTCGACGTCAAGACGGGCTCGGGCGCCTTCATGAAATCGCCCGACGACGCCCGCGCGCTGGCACGTGCCCTGACCGACACCGCCAATGCGGCAGGTTGCCGGACGACCGCCGTGATCACCGACATGAACCAGCCGCTTGCGCCAAGCTTGGGCAATGCGCTGGAGGTGGCCGAGGTCATGCGCGTCCTGACGGGCGAGGTGACGCAATCGCCGCTGATCGAGGTGACGGTGGCGCTGGGCGGTGTGCTTCTCGCCGATGCGGGGCTTGCCCCGGACGTGCAGGCGGGTGCCGACCGCATCCTTGACGATCTGCGCGCGGGTCGCGTCGCCGACCGCTTCGGCCGCATGATCGCGGCGCAGGGCGGGCCGGTGGAATTCCTGAGCAACTGGGCGCGGTTCCTGCCCGAAGCCAACGTGATCCGCGAAGTGAAAAGTCCCGTCTCAGGCCACGTCACCGCCATTGATGGCGAGGCGCTGGGCCTTGCCGTGGTCCACCTTGGCGGCGGGCGGCAGGTGGAAACCGATACGGTCGACCCTTCCGTCGGGCTGTCGGGCGTCGTGCGGCTGGGCGCGCGGGTCTCGGTCGGCGACCCGCTTGCCGTGATCCACGCCGCGCGCGAAGACATCGCCCGCAGGACCGAGGCGGCAGTGCTGCGCGCCATCACGCTGGGCGAGGCGACCCCTGCCCTGCCGCCCCTGATCCACGACCGGATCAGCTGATGCCGCGCGCCTTCCTTGTGGTGATGGACAGCGCAGGCATCGGCGGCGCGCCCGACGCGGGCGAGTTCTTCAACGGCGATCTGCCCGATACCGGGGCGAATACGCTGGGCCACATCGCGCAGGCGCGGGCGGCGGCGGGGACGCCCCTGCGGCTGCCGACACTCGCCCGGCTGGGGCTGGGGCATGCGATCCGACTGGCCTCGGGGCTCGACGCGCCGGGCCTCATGGCCGAACCGCAGGGTGCCTGGGGGGCCGCGACCGAGGTGTCGCGCGGCAAAGACACGCCGTCGGGGCATTGGGAGCTTGCCGGTCTTCCCGTGCCATGGGACTGGACCTATTTCCCAGACGAAACCCCGGCCTTTCCCGCCGACCTGTCGGCCTTCGTCGCCAAGGCAGCAGGAACAGATGGCATCCTTGGCAACTGCCACGCCTCGGGGACCGAGATCATCGCGCGGCTTGGTGCCGAACACCTGCGCAGGGGCTGGCCCATCTGCTATACCTCCGCCGACAGCGTCTTCCAGATCGCCGCGCATGAAGGGACCTTCGGGCTCGACCGGCTGATCGCGCTTTGCCGGGCGGTCGCGCCCCGGCTGCACGCGATGAAGGTGGGCCGCGTCATCGCCCGGCCCTTCACGGGCACGGCCGCCACCGGCTTCATTCGCACCGGAAACCGCCGCGACTTCGCCATCGCGCCGCCCGGGCCCGTTCTGACGAACTGGGTGCAGGACGCGGGCGGCAGGGTCCACGCCCTGGGCAAGATCGGCGACATCTTCTCGATGACCGGCATCGACACGCTGGCCAAGGGCGACGATGCGGCGCTGATGGGGCACCTTTCCGACCTCGTCGACGGGGCCGAGGACGGCAGCCTGACCTTCGCCAATTTCGTCGAATTCGACAGCCTTTATGGCCACCGACGCGACGTGGCAGGCTATGCCGCCGCACTCGAACGCTTCGACACGGGGATCGCCCCCCTGATCGCGCGCCTGCGCCCCGGCGATCTGATGGTTCTCACCGCCGATCACGGCAACGACCCGACCTGGCACGGGACCGACCACACCCGCGAACGGGTTCCGGTCCTCTGCGCAGGGGTGGGGCCGGGCGCACTGGGCCAGATCGCCTTCGCCGATGTCGCGGCCAGTATCGCCGCTCATCTGGGCGTGCCCGCACAGGGCCCAGGGCGCAGCTTTCTCTGAAAGGCCCTTGCCCCTGCGCGCGTCACGCCGCAAGAAGGCCATAAGGAGACGCCCGCATGACCCAGCACCTGACCATCGTCGATCACCCCCTCGTTCAGCACAAGCTCACGCTGATGCGCGACAAAGGGACCTCGACCGCCGGCTTCCGCCAGCTCCTGCGCGAGATCAGCCAGCTTCTCGCCTACGAGATCACGCGCGACCTGCCGCTGACCACCACCACCATCGACACCCCACTGGAAGAGATGGAGGCACCCACGCTTGCCGGAAAGAAGCTCGCGCTCGTTTCGATTCTGCGGGCAGGCAACGGGCTGCTGGACGGGGTGCTTGAACTCATCCCCTCGGCACGCGTCGGTTTCGTGGGGCTTTACCGCGATGAAAAGACCCTCCAGCCGGTGCAGTATTACTGCAAACTGCCCGAAGGGCTGGAAGACCGCCTCGCCATCGTGGTGGACCCGATGCTCGCCACCGGCAATTCCTCGGCGGCGGCGGTCGATCTGCTGAAGCAGAAGGGCGCGAACAACATCCGTTTCCTGTGCCTGCTCGCCGCGCCCGAAGGTGTCGCCCGCATGAAAGAGGCGCATCCCGACGTGCCCATCGTCACCGCGGCACTCGACCGGCAGTTGAACGACGTGGGCTACATCATGCCCGGTCTGGGCGATGCCGGCGACCGCATGTTCGGCACCAAATAGGCGCATCGCGAGGCTTTACGTAGCCTTCTGATTGTTGCATCCTTCCCCCATACCTTGTGGGGGCAAGTGATGAGTTTGACCAGAGTTCTGGCTGCGGGCGTCTGTGCTGCGGCCTTCGTGACCGGTGCAGATGCACAGACGCTGAACCAGAACCCGCAACCGGCAGAGTTCCCGCCGGCAAGCTATGCGGGAACCCAATATGTCGACAGCCGCGGCTGCGTCTTCATCCGGGCGGGCGTCAACGGCATGGTGACATGGGTGCCGCGCGTCAGCCGCGACCGCCGCCTTGTCTGCGGCGCGCAGCCGACGCAGGTGGCAGGCACCACCGCCGCCGCTCCGGCGCGCACCGCGTCCGCCGCCGCCCCTGTCCAGATCGTGCCGACAACGACGGCGCAGGCCCCGGCGGCCACGCAGCAGACCGCCGCACCACGCGTCGCCGTGACGCGCCCGGCGGATCCCGTGCGCACCACCCGGGCGCCGATGCCCACGGTGGCGACAACCCTGACCCGCCCCGCGGCCCCGGCCCCGGTGGCCCCGCCGACGGTTGCGGTGACCAAACCCTCGTCCGCACCCGCCCCGGCGGCTACGGCCGTGGCACAGCAGCGCGGCGGCAAATGCCCCAACGCATCCGACTTCTCGAACCGCTGGGTCAACGACGGCTCCTACGGGCCCGTGCGCTGCGGCCCCCAGCAATTGGCGCAAGGCGCAGCACTTGGCAGCGGAGGCAGCGTCGCGGCGGGTGGCGAACGCATCCTGCCCGCCCATGTGTATGCGAACCGCTTCAACACGCAGAACGTCGCGGTGCCGGACGGCTATGTCCCGGTCTGGGAGGATGACCGTCTCAACCCGCGCCGCGCTGAACAGACGGCGCAGGGGTATCGCCAGACACAGGAAATCTGGACGAACACCGTACCACGCCGTCTCGCAAGCCCCGCGCGCGAACCGCGCGTGACGCAACCGCGCGTCGTCACTCCGCAGCAGGCCGGCGTGACACGGCCCGAAGCGCCCGTCATCGCCACCCGCAGCGCGGCTCCGCAGGCCGCAGCCCCCCGCGTCGCGGCCAAGGCGCAGCCCCCCGCGGCGGGCGACATCTATGTGCAGGTGGCCATGTTCGGTGTCGCGTCGAATGCGCAGGCCACGGCGCAGCGGCTGGCCGGGTCAGGCCTGCCCGTGCGCTCCGGCACGCTGACGCGGGGCGGGTCGTCCTATCAACTGGTCCTCGCCGGTCCGTTCGCCAACCGCACCGATGCGCAGGCGGCTTTGGGCGTGGCGCGGCGGCTGGGCTTCGCCGACGCCTATATCCGCTAACCCTCGCAGATCGACTGCAACAGAACCCAGTCCCGGTCCGGCAGGACCGGGACTGCCGTCTTTCCGGTCATCGGATCGCCTTCGATCAGCGCCAGCACCGTCTCGCCGGTGATGTCGCGGGCATAGGCATAGGGGGTCGAGTGGATCTCGGCCCGGGCGAAGGTCTCAAGAAGCAGATCGTCCGGCACCGCCGCCCGCGGCAGCGACACCACGCTTTCGGCGTAGGCATCGAGAAGATCGACCGGCAAGGCCCCCGTGGTGATGAGCCGGAACGACGCGACGAAGCCCCCCTCGCGCAGCATCACGGCCAGCGGGTCGGTCATCTGGCGGCGGGCGCGTTCCTCGATCACATAGCCTGCGGCGACCTCGGGGTCCTCGTGATCCTCGATCAGCGCACGGTTGAGAAGGATCAACCCCCCGGGCAGGGCGAGGCTGTCCGCGATGCCGGCCGGCAGGACGGCGATGCGCCGCACGCCTGTGCGGTCGGCCAGAAGCTGCAGCGCCGGGCGCGCCGGGCGCGCGGCGCAGACCGGGCCGCCTACCCTTTCGATCCGGGTGAGCAGCGCCTCGCCGATCGAGACGCGGGTGATCTGCGGAACCACCTCGGTCGCATGCCGCAGCATCGCGCCCGGCAGCCAGAAGACCGCCAGCGCCACGACCGCAAGGCACGAGAGGCCGACCGACACCAGCCGCAGCCGCCCGGGATGCGGGCGCGACCGTTCGATCGCGCTGCGCAGCTTTTCGATGGCGCGGATCATCTGGTCTTCACCTTCGGCCAGTTCCAGCGTTTCACCCGGGTCGCCGTCAGGGGAATAGATCGCGGGGCGCTCGCCCGGGTTCTGCCGCTCGATCGCCGCCAGCGACCAATGCGCCAGCGGCTGATCCTTCGTGTCGGTGATAACCAGCGTCGCGTCGCCGACTGACACGATCACCTCGCGCCGCTGTTCCCCGGGCGCGGGTCGCCAGAGGCCCGTCGCCTCAAGTCGCTGGTATTTCTTGAGCGCGGTCATGACGCGGGCTGCTCTGCCTCGGCTGTTGCGGGCACAATACCGCAACGCAAGGGCAGGTCGCAACCTATCAGAGATCGGCCGCCAGTTTGCGCAGCTCGAACTTCTGGATCTTGCCGGTCGATGTCTTGGGCAATTCGCGGAACACGACCTTCTTGGGTGCCTTGAACCCGGCCAGCGTTTTCCGCGAGAAGGCGATGAGGTCCGCCTCGGTCGGGCTGGTGCCCTCCTTCAGCTCGACAAAGGCACAAGGCACCTCGCCCCATTTGTCGTCCGGTTTCGCGACCACCGCGGCCAGCAGCACGTCGGGATGCGCCATCAGCACGCCCTCCACCTCGACCGAAGAGATGTTCTCGCCGCCCGAGATGATGATGTCCTTCGCCCGGTCGGCAATCTGCAGGTATCCGTCGGGATGGTGCAGCGCGATGTCGCCGGAATGGAAATAGCCGCCCTTGAACGCCTCGGCGGTGGCGTCGGGGTTCTTCAGATAACCCTTCATCACCCCGTTGCCGCGGAAGATGATCTCGCCCTGCGCGACGCCGTCGCGGGGGATCTCGGTCATCTGGCTGTCGACGACGGTGATGTCCTCCATGAAGGGCATCGCCACGCCCTGCCGCGCCTTGCGGGCGGCGCGCACATCGCCCTGCAGCGCCTCCCACTCCGCCTTCCAGTAGCTTTCGGTGGCGGGCCCGTAGGTTTCGGTCAGGCCATAGACCTGGGTCACGTTGAAGCCCATCGGTTCGATCTTGGCCAGCGTCGCGGGCGCGGGGGGCGCGCCGGCGGTGAAGACCTCGACGATGTGGGAGAAGGTGCGCTTTTCCTCCGCCTTCGCGTTCACCAGCATGTTGAGCACGATGGGCGCTCCCCCGAAATGGGTCACGCCTTCGTCGGCGATGGCGTCGAAGATCGCCTTCGCGGTGATGTCGCGGCAGCAGACCAGCGTGCCGCCCAGAACCGGCATCATCCAAGTGTGGCACCAGCCGTTGCAGTGGAACAAGGGCACGATGGTCAGGTAGCGGGGATGCAGCACCATCCGCCAGCTGATCACCTGCCCCATCGCGTTCAGGTACGCGCCGCGATGATGATAGACCACGCCCTTGGGCCGCCCCGTCGTGCCGGATGTGTAGTTGAGCGCCAGGCTCTCCCATTCGTCGTCGGGCAGGATCCAGTCGAAACCGGCATCCCCCGATGCGATAAGGTCCTCATAGGTCTCGTGCCGTCCGCTGGCCGGGTATCCGGCGGCGGCATCGGGCACTTCGATGATCAGGGGGGGCGTGCCTTGCGCGGCGGCGGCCTGTTCTGCGAGATCGAGGAACTGCGTGTCCGCCAGCACCACCTTCGCGCCCCCGTGGCCGAAGATGTAGGACACGGTGTCGAAGTCGAGCCGCGTGTTGATCGCATTGAGCACCGCGCCGCAGGCGGGCACGCCGAAATGCGCCTCGGCCTGCGCGGGGATGTTCGGCATCAGCGTGGCGACCACATCGCCCGGCCGCACGCCCCGCGCCGCCAAAGCCGAAGCCAGACGCGAACAGCGCGCGTGGTATTGCCGGTAATCCACCCGATGCGCGCCATAGACGACCGCCGGGTGATCGGGGAAGACCTGCGCCGCGCGCTGCAGGAAGGACAGCGGCGTCAGCGCCACATGGTTCGCCGCGCATTTGCCCAGCCCCGTCTCGTCCGCCAACCAGCCCATTGAATTCCCCCCGTGAATCGCGTCTTGCTGTCCCCGTGACCCGGGATAATGGGTCGGAGGCGCGGCAATGGGAAGGGTCATGTCGCAGGATATCGCAACACGGCCCCTTGCAGCGGCTACCTATATGGTGGCGGCGATGCTGATCATCGGCGGGATCGACAACACGATCCAGCTGATCGCGCGCGACATCGGGCTGTGGCAATTCCATTTCGTGCGCGCGCTGATGGCGGTACCCATGGTGCTGGCGCTGTCGCTGATCGGGCTGGGCGTGCTGCGCCCGCAAAGGCTCTGGGCCGTGGCGCTGCGCAGCGTGGTGCTGGCGGTGTCGATGCTCTTCTACTTCTCGGCGCTGGCGCTCATGCCCATCGCGCAGGCGCTCGCGGGGCTTTTCACCTCGCCCATCTTCATCCTGATCATCACGGCGCTTGTCCTGCGCCAGAAGATCGGCCCCTGGCGGGTCGTGGCCGTCTCGGTCGGCTTTGCGGGCATCCTGCTGGTCCTGCAACCCGACCCCGCGAATTTCAGCCTCGTCACGCTGGTGCCGGTGGCGGCAGGCTTCCTGTACGCGGTGAGCGCGCTCATCACGCGCCATCTCTGCGCCAAGGAAAGCACGATGTCGCTTTTGGCGGGGATGTGGCTGACGCTGGGCACGATGGGGGCGCTGGGGCTGGTCGCGCTGTCGCTCTGGCCGCTTGACGCGGTGCCGGGGCCGGACGGTTTCGTCTCGCGCGGCTGGGTCTGGCCGATGTGGGACGCGATGCCTTGGGTCCTTCTGCAAGCGGTGGGGTCGGTCGCAGGCGTCTACATGATCATCAAGGCCTACCAGCTGGGCGAACCGAGCCAGGTGGCCGTTTTTGAGTATTCCGTGATGATCTTCGGGCCGCTTTATGCGCTGGCCTTCTTCGGCCAGACGCTCGACCCCTGGCAGGTGATGGGCGTGGGGCTGATCATGGCGGCGGGCGTGATTATTGCGCTCCGATCGAAATAGGCTAGCGTCGCGGGCATGATCGTGTCGCCCGGCCGTGCCTATGTCTTCGTCCATATCCCCAAGACCGGCGGCACTGCGATGGCGCTGGCGCTCGAGGCGCGCGCCATGAAGGATGACATCCTGATCGGCGACACCCCCAAGGCCCGCCGCCGCCGCC
>CAZNMV010000089.1:0-1151 GCA_964573835.1 uncultured Aestuariivita sp.
AAGATCCCTTATGGATAGGCGTAACAAGGTCAGAGTAGAAGCGGCGGGGCGCGTGCGCAACAGCGCTGTCTTGCGCTGCCGGGCAGGGGGGCTATCCTGCGCGGACCGGTTGCAAGAAAAGGATACCGCGATGCCGCTGACCGTAAAGGCCATGCTGGAGGCCGCCCATGCGGCGGTGCCCCGGATCGACGGCGCCGAGGCGCAGCGGATGGTGGGCGCGGGGGCGCTGCTTCTCGATATCCGCGACACGCCGGAACTCGACCGCACCGGGCGCGCGGTGGGGGCCCATCACGTGCCGCGGGGGATGCTGGAATTCCGCGCCGATCCGGCGTCGCCCTTCCACGACCCGGAATTCCGTGCCGACCGCCCGATCGTGCTGCATTGCGCAAGCGGCGGGCTCGCGGCGCTGGCGGGCAAGCTGCTCAAGGACATGGGCTATGCGCAGGTCTTCAACCTGGGCGGCTTCAAGGACTGGGTCGAGGCGGGCGGCCCCGCGATCGAGGGCACCGACCCCGGCATGTGATCAGGCGTCGAGAAAGACGCGCACCGCCGCTTCGAACGGGCGGGGCGCGTCGGCGTGCAGCCAGTGGCCCGCGCCGGGTATCTTCGCGAAGCGTGCCGCCGGAAACAGCGCCCTGATGCGGTCGCGGTGTTCGGGTCGGACGTAGTCCGACGTCGCGCCTGTGAGGAACAGTGCAGGCCCCGGCCAGCTGGCGGCAAGGTCCGGGAAGGCCATGATCTTCGGCATCTCGGCTTCCAGCGTGTCGAGATTGAGCCGCCAGCGCCCCCCCGCGATGTCGAGAGATTGGGTGAAGAAGCTGCAGAGCGCGGGATCGACCCCTTGGGCGGCCAGTTGCGCCTCGGCGTCCGACCGGCGGGTGACGCGGGTCAGGTCGACCGCGCGCAGGGCGTGGATGAAGGGCAGCTGGCTGTGGGTATAGGCCACGGGCGCGATGTCTGCGACGACGAGCTTGCGCAGGTTCCGGGGTTGCGTGAGTGCGAGCACCATCGCCGCCTTCCCGCCCATGGAATGGCCCAGAAGGTCGCAGGCGGTGCCTTGCGCGGCGATGACTTCGGCCAGGTCGGCGGCCATGTCGGGATAGGAATGGCTGTCGGTCCAGGGGCTGGTGCCGTGGTTGCGCATGTCGACT
>CAZNMV010000089.1:1161-10036 GCA_964573835.1 uncultured Aestuariivita sp.
ACAGCCGCTTCGCGATCACGCCCCAGTTGCGGCCCGACCCGTAGAGGCCATGCGCGATGACAAGCGGCGGGGCCGTATCGGGGCCGTCATGCAGGATCGTGGTCAGCATGGGGCGGTGATACAAGGGCGGGCGCGGTGCCGCCAGCCCCATTGAGCCGGGGCGCGCGCGGCTAAGCTCGCATCCGCCATGCAGACGCCCCAACCTTTCGACAAGACGCTGAACGAGCTTGCCCTCTTGATGGCCGAGCGGTTGGAGCTGCGGCCTGCGCCCTTCGACCGGCTGGTGCGCAAGGCAGCGCCGCACTTGCCGCGGGGGCTGCGCAAGCAGGCGCTGATGCTGGCCGAGGCGCAGGCTATGGCTCAGCATCCGCGTCTGGCCATGACGCTGGACCTGAGCGCGCTGGCGCGGGCGGCCGAGGACCTGCGCACGCATCTTCGGGGGATCGACGTGGCCGACCGCCGCTATGGGCGGCGGCTGGCGCTGGCGGGTCGGATTTCGGCCAACCTGATCGCCGTCTTCGTGCTTGTCCTCACCGTGCTGATCTGGCGCGGCTTTGTCTGAGCCGCGCCGGGATCTGCGTCAGAGCGTGGGGTAAAGCGGGAAGCGGGCGCAGAGGGCTGCGACCTCGGCCTTGACCTTGTCTTCGACCGCGCCGTTGCCGTCTTCGCCATTGGCGGCCAGACCGTCGACCACCTCGATGATCCAGTCGGCGATCTGGCGGAACTCGGCCTCGCCGAAGCCACGCGTGGTGCCGGCGGGCGAACCCAGACGGATGCCGCTGGTAACGGTGGGCTTTTCGGGGTCGAAGGGTACACCGTTCTTGTTGCAGGTGATATGCGCGCGGCCCAGCGCCTTTTCGGTCGCGTTGCCCTTCACGCCCTTGGGCCGCAGGTCGACCAGCAGGACATGGGTGTCGGTGCCGTGGGTGACGGTGTCGAGCCCGCCCTTGATGAGCTGATCACTCAGCGCCTGCGCGTTCTTCACGACCTGCTGCATGTAGGTCTTGAAATCGGGGCGCAGCGCCTCGCCGAAGGCGACGGCCTTGGCGGCGATGACATGCATGAGCGGGCCGCCCTGAATGCCGGGGAAGATGGCGGAATTGAACTTCTTCGCCAGCGCCTCGTCATCGGTGAGGATCATGCCGCCGCGCGGGCCGCGCAGCGTCTTGTGGGTGGTGGTGGTGACCACATGGCAATGCGGGAAGGGCGAGGGGTATTCGCCCGCCGCGATCAGCCCTGCGAAATGGGCGACGTCGGCCAGCAGGTAGGCACCGACGCTGTCGGCGATCTCGCGGAAGCGCTTGAAATCGAGGATGCGCGGGATGGCGCTGCCGCCCGCGATGATGAGCTTGGGCTTGTGTTCGGCGGCAAGGGCCGCGACCTGATCATAGTCGATCAGGTTGTCTTCGCGGCGCACGCCGTATTGCACGGCGTTGAACCACTTGCCCGACTGGTTGGGCGCGGCACCATGGGTCAGGTGACCGCCTGCATCGAGGCTCATCCCGAGGATCGTGTCGCCGGGCTGCAGCAGGGCGAGGAACACGCCCTGGTTCGCCTGGCTGCCGGAATTGGGCTGCACGTTGGCGAAGCCGCAGTTGAAGAGCTTGCAGGCCCGTTCGATGGCAAGATCTTCGGCCACATCGACGAACTGGCAGCCGCCATAATAGCGTCGCCCGGGATAGCCTTCGGCATACTTGTTCGTCATGACCGAGCCCTGCGCCTCCATCACGGCGCGGCTCACGATGTTTTCCGAGGCGATCAGCTCGATCTCGTCGCGCTGGCGGCCAAGCTCCCCGGTGATCGAGGCGTAAAGCTCGGGGTCGCGGGACGAGAGCGGTTCAGTGAAGAACCCGGGTTCGCGGTGGGGGGCGTTCATGGGCAGACCTCCGGCCAGATGCGTCACGATTGCGCGCGTTCCTACTGGAAGAAGCGCGTCGGGGGAAGGTGTCAATACGACGATTCCCGCGCGGCCCGCGGCAAGGCTGGTCAAGGCGGGAAACATGTGGTTGTGTCGGGCACGGCGCCCGCGTTTCGGAAACCTTTGCGATGACGAAGAAAATCGCCTTTCTTGCCAGCCCCGCCGCGGTCGCTCAGACAGCGCGGGCGGTGCTTGTGAACCGCTATGGCAATGTCGCGCCCGCCGAGGCGGAGGTGATCGTCGCGCTGGGCGGCGATGGGTTCATGCTGGAGACGCTGCATGCGACGCAAGACCTGCCCGCGCCGGTCTATGGCATGAACCGGGGCACGATCGGCTTTCTGATGAACACCTACTCTGAGGCCGATCTGGTCGAACGGCTCGAGGCGGCAGAGGAAGAGGTCATCAACCCCCTGTCGATGCGGGCAATGGACCCCGACGGCAATCGCCACAAGCTGCTGGCGATCAACGAAGTGTCGCTGCTGCGCGCGGGGCCGCAGGCGGCCAAGCTGCGCATCACGGTCGACGGGCGGCTGCGCATGCAGGAGCTGGTCTGCGACGGCGCGCTGGTGTCGACGCCCGCGGGATCGACCGCCTACAACTATTCCGCCCACGGGCCGATCCTGCCCATCGGGGCGGATGTGCTGGCGCTGACGGCGGTCGCGGCCTTCCGGCCCCGGCGCTGGCGCGGGGCGCTGCTGCCCAAGACGGCGGAAGTGCGGTTCGACGTGTTGGAGCCCGACAAGCGGCCCGTGATGGCCGAAGGCGACGGCCAGTCGGTGCGCCGGGTGCTTTGGGTCGAGGTTAAGTCGGACCCGTCGATCCGCCACCGCATCCTGTTCGATCCGGGCCACGGGCTGGAAGAACGGCTAATTTCCGAACAGTTCAACTGATCGCGCGTTCCACAGGGCTTTTCCACAGGGCTTTTCGACAGGGCAAGGCCCTAGAAGAACGTCGAAATCTCTTCCAGCGGCTTTTTCATCTTGGCCACGGCGGGCACGGTGGCATCGGCCGAGGGCAGGCCTGCCGCGATGATCATGGTGGGTTTCTCCGACCCCGGCCGCCCCAGGGCTGAGTTCAGGAATTTCATGGGGTTCGGCGTATGGGTCAATGTGGACAACCCCGCATGGTGCAGCGCTGCGATCAAAAAGCCCGTCGCGATACCGACGCTTTCGGGAACGTAGTAGTTCTTGTAGCGCGTGCCGTCGGCGAATTCGCCCCAGCGCTGGGCGAAGATGACGATGAGCCAGGGCGCGATGGTGAGATGGGGTTTTTCCGCCGTCGTCCCGATGGGTTCCAGCGCCTTGATCCATTCGTCGCCGCCGCCGCCCGCGTAGAAGGCGCGTTCCTCGATCTCGGCCTCTGCGCGGATGCGGGCCTTGAGCGCGGGGTCCGAGATGGCGACGAAGTGCCAGGGCTGGTGATTGGCGCCCGACGGGGCCGAACCGGCGGTGCGGATGCAATCCTCGATCACGTCGCGGGGGATGGGGGTGGGCAGGAAGTCACGCACGGAATGGCGTGTGCGCATGCGATCCAGAAAACCGCGCGCGGCGGCGCGGCGGTCTTCCTCCGTCATCTCGACCCGGTCGGGCAGGGGGATCGGGGCATAGGACATGGCATCGCGCGAAAACATGGGCGGTTCCTTTTCGGGTCGCGGATTTGTCGCGCGAAAGGGGCGGGCTGCGCAAGGTGGGGGCCTCTCGACACCGGTCACGCGGGGCGCTAGCGAAGGCATTCCGCCAGAGGGAGTCGCGCGCATGCTGACCTCGTTCCTGCCCGGCTTCGTGCTGGGCTCAAGCCTGATCCTTGCCATCGGGGCGCAGAACGCCTTCGTGCTGCGGCAGGGGCTGCGGGGCGAACATGTGTTCTGGGTCTGCCTTGTCTGCGCGCTGTCGGATGTGGTGCTGATCGCGGGCGGCGTGGCAGGGACCTCGGTTCTCGCAGCCCGGGCGCCGTGGTTCGGCGATGTCATGCTCTATGGCGGGGCGGCCTTCCTGATCTGGTACGGCGCGCGCAGCCTTTGGGCGGCCTGGCGCGGGGGGGCCGCGCTCGAGGCGATGCGGAGCGGGCCTGCGGGGCTGGCGCGGACGCTGGCGACTTGCCTCGCGCTGACATGGCTGAACCCGCATGTCTATCTCGACACGGTCGTGCTGATCGGGTCGGTGGCGGCGCAATATCCCGACCGCGCCGCCTTCGGCGCGGGTGCTGCGGCGTCGAGTGTGCTGTTTTTCTTTGCGCTGGGCTATGGCGCGCGGGTGCTGGCACCGGTTTTCGCGCGGCCCGTGGCGTGGCGGGTGCTCGATGCGGTGGTGGGGCTGGTGATGTGGGGGCTGGCGATCAAGCTTCTTGTCATGTGAAGGGCTTGCGGGCCGGGTGGTTTCGGGTGTTGATGTCGGCATGACCCAGCCCGCGCCGAACCGTCCCGTCATGGGCATCTTCTGGATGCTTGTCACCGGGCTTTGCTTTGTCGCCGTGACAGCCATCGTCAAATACACCGGCGACCGCATTCCGGCCCAGCAGGCGGCGTTCATCCGTTATGCGCTGGGGCTGGTCTTCCTGCTGCCGATGCTCAGGTCGCTTTTTGCGGTGCGACTGTCGGGGCGGATCTGGTGGCTGTTTCTCGGGCGCGGGACCTTCCATGCCTTCGGCGTGATGCTGTGGTTCTACGCGATGACACGCATCCCCATCGCCGAGGTGACGGCGATGAACTATCTGGCGCCGGTCTTTGTGACGCTGGGCGCAGCGCTGTTTCTGGGCGAGAAGCTGGCGGCGCGGCGGCTTCTCGCGGTGGGCGCGGCGCTGGTGGGGGCGCTGATCATCCTGCGACCCGGCTTCCGCGAGATCGATCCCGGACATCTGGCCATGCTGGTGGCGGGGGTCGTTTTCGGGGGCAGCTATCTGCTGGTGAAGGTTCTCGCGGCGCATGCGAATGCCGCCATCGTCGTGGCGATGTTGTCGATCGTGGTGACGGTGGTGCTGGCGCCCTTCGCGGTTGCGGTCTGGGTGACGCCGACCCTGGGGGAACTGGGGCTTCTCTTCGCGGTGGCGCTGTTCGCGACGGCAGGGCATTACACCATGACGCTCGCCTTCGGTATGGCGCCGGTGACGGTGACGCAGCCCGTCACCTTCCTGCAGCTCGTGTGGGCGGCGCTTCTCGGGGTCGTGGTCTTCGCGGAACCGATCGATGTCTGGGTCGTCGTCGGCGGGCTTGTCATTCTGGCCGCGGTCAGCTTCATCACCTGGCGCGAGGCGGTGCTGCGCCGCCGGATCGTGACGCCGCCCGCGCCGGCGACCAAGGTCTGAGCGCTTACGTGCCCGATTTTCCCCGTGGATCCAGAAGTTTGGCCAGGATGCCGTCATAGGTGATCTTGCCGATGACCTGGCCGTTCTCGACCACGGCGACCGCCGCTTCGTGCCCTATCGAGGCCTGCATCACGTCCTGAATGCGGGCATCGGGCGGCACCTCGTTCTGCATCGCGCCGCCGGGCGGCTCCATCACGTCGCGGGCGCAAAGCACGCCCAAGGGGTTCATGTGGGCGACGAAATCGGCAACGTAACCCGTGGCCGGGTCGGTGAAGATCTGCTGCGGGGTGCCGCATTGCACGATGCGGCCCCCTTCCATGATGGCGATGCGGTTGCCAAGCTTGAAGGCTTCGTCAAGGTCGTGGCTGACGAAGATGATGGTGCGCTTGAGCGTCTGTTGCAGTTCGAGAAGTTCATCCTGAAGCCGCGCGCGGATGAGCGGGTCGAGCGCCGAGAACGGTTCGTCCATCAGCAGGATCGGCGCCTCGGTCACGAAGGCGCGGGCAAGGCCGACGCGCTGCTGCATGCCGCCCGAAAGCTCGCCCACCTTGCGCTCGGCCCAGTCCGACAGGCCCACGAGGGCCAGTTGCGCATCGACCTTCGCGGCGCGTTCGGGTTTCGCCATGCCCGCAAGTTCGAGGCCGAGCCCGACATTGTCGCGCACGCTCCGCCAGGGCAGAAGGCCGAACTGCTGGAAGACCATGGCGACCCGGGTCGCCCGGATGCGGCGGAGGGCCGTGGCGTCGGCATGGGTCACATCGACCATCGTGTCGCCGTCCCAGACCCGCGCCGCGCCCCGCACCACCGGGTTCAGCCCGTTGACCGCCCGCAGGAGCGTCGACTTGCCAGACCCCGACAGACCCATGAGGACAAGGATTTCACCTTCGGCCACGCTGAGCGAGCAATCATGCACGCCCAGCACCTGGCCGGTGGCGGACTGGATGTCGGCGCGCGACTGTCCTTCGTCCATCAGCGGCAGCGCCTTGTCGGGGCGGTCGCCGAAGACGATCGAGACATTGTCGAATTCGACGGCGGTGCGCGGCGCGGCAGCAGTCATTTCCGCTCCATCCGCAGCATCCGGTCGAGCATGATGGCGACAACGACGATGATGAAGCCGGATTCAAACCCAAGCGCGGTGTTAACCTGGTTGAGCGCGCGCACCACCGGCACGCCGAGGCCGTCGGCACCCACCAACGCCGCGATGACCACCATCGACAGCGACAGCATGATGGTCTGGGTGAGGCCCGTCATGATCTGGGGCAGGGCGTAGGGCAATTCGACTTTCCACAGCGTCTGGCGCGGTGTGGCACCAAAGGCCTGTGCGGCTTCCAGCAGCGGCTGCGGCGTCGATGTGACACCCAGATGCGTCAGCCGGATCGGCGCGGGCAGCACGAAGATCACCGTGGCGATCAGCCCCGGCACCATGCCGATGCCGAAAAAGACGATGGCCGGGATGAGATAGACGAAGGTGGGCAGCGTCTGCATCAGGTCGAGCACGGGGCGCATGGCACGGTAAAGCCGGGGCCGGTGCGCGGCGGCGATGCCGATGGGCACGCCGATCCCCATGCAGACCACGCAGGCCGACAGGACCAGCGTGAGGCTTTCGGTCGTTTCCTCCCAATAGCCCTGATTGAGGATGAAGAGAAAGCCCAGCACCACGAAGACGACGGTCTTCCAGTTGCGCTGGAGCCCCCATGTCAGCGCGGCGAAGGCGGCGATCACCGCCAGCGGGTGCGGCGTCTGCAACACCCAGAGAATGGCGTCGATCAGCGTCTCCATCGCGACGGAGAGACCGTCGAAGAACCACGCGCCGTTGTCCTGCAGCCAGTCGAACCCGTTCGCGGCCCATCGGCCCACCGGAATCTTGGTGTCGGTCAGCCAGTCCATGCCGCCCCCCCGTCTTGCCGCAAAGATGCAGGCTCCTGTGCGCCCGGGGGACCGGCGGCCCCCCGGGGCTGCCGGATCAGTTCAGCGCTGCCGTGACGGCGGCCACGGCGTCGCCGCCATCCTTGGTGGTCACGCCGTCAAGCCAGCTGCCGAGGATGCCGGTATTGGCCGCAAGCCAGGTGCGCGCCGCATCGGCGGGGTCTTTCCCGTCGTTGAGGATCGCGCCCATGATCTCGTTCTCCATGGCCAGCGTGAATTCGAGGTTGCTCAGCAGCTTGCCCACGTTCGGGCAGGCATCGACGAAGCCTGCGGTGGTGTTGGTGTAGACCGTCGCACCGCCGAGGTTCGGGCCGAACCAGTCGTCGCCGCCGGACAGGTAGGACATGTCGAAGTTCGCGTTCATCGGGTGGGGTTCCCAGCCAAGGAAGACGATCGGCTCGCCCCGGCGGTCGGCGCGGGCCACCTGCGCCAGCATCCCCTGCTCCGAGCTTTCGACCACTTCGAAGCCGGTCAGGCCGAAGGCGTCGGCTGCGATCATGTCCATGATCAGGCGGTTGCCGTCATTGCCCGGTTCGATCCCGTAGATCTTGCCTTCGAGCGCCGCTTTCTGCGCGGCGATATCGGCGAAATCCTTGATGCCCAGATCGGCGGCGGCCTTGTTCACAGCCAGCGTGTATTTCGCGCCTTCGAGGTTGGCGCGCACGGTGTCGACGGTGCCCGCTTCGCGGTAGGGGGCGATGTCGGCCTCCATTGTCGGCATCCAGTTGCCGAGAAAGACGTCGATGTCGCCCGCGGCGAGCGAGGTATAGGTCACGGGCACCGACAGGATCTTGATGTCGGTGTCATAACCCAGCGCCTCGAGCACGACCGTGGTGGCGGCGGTGGTCGCGGTGATGTCGGTCCAGCCCACGTCCGAGAAGGTGACCGTCTCGCAATCGGCCCAGGCGGGCGTTGCGGCGACAGCCATGAGGGCCAGGGTGGAAAGGGTGGTTCTGAAGGTCATGTCTATCTCCCTTGGTGTTTTTTCTTGGTTCCCGGTCAGCTTCCCGCTTCTTGATTGACGAGTCAATAAACCCCGAATAGCGTCAGGGCCGGTGTCTGGCGGAGGCAGGAACGTGCCCAGGATCGGAATGGAGCCTATCAGGCGCGATGCGCTGGTCAAAGCGGCAATCGCCGAGATCGGCGAGGCCGGTTCTCTTGACGTGACCGTGAGCCAGATCGCCCGCCGCGCCGGCATGTCGAGCGCGCTTGCACATCATTACTTCGGGTCCAAGGAACAGATGCTGGTTGCGGCCATGCGGCATATCCTGACGCTCTTCGGGGCCGAGGTGCGCGGGGCGCTCGCCATGGCGAAAACGCCCGCCGACCGGGTCGAGGCGATCGTGCGCGCCTCGTTCTCCTCGCAGAACTTCCGGGCCGAGACGGCGGCGGCCTGGCTCAATTTCTATGTCGAGGCGCAGACATCCGAACCGACGCGGCGGCTTCTCGGCGTCTATCACCGGCGGCTGCGGTCGAACCTTCTCTATGCGTTCCGTCCGCTGGTGCGCGATCCCGGCTGGGCGGCCGAAACGGTGAGCGCGCTGATCGACGGGGTCTATCTGCGCCAGGTGCTGCGGTCGGATGCGATGACGAATGCGCAAGCGATCGACCTGATCCTGCGCGCGGTCGACCGGCTGAAGGATGCGCGCCCGTGACCCGGCCCAACATCCTGGTCGTGATGGTCGACCAGCTGAACGGGACGCTGTTCCCCGACGGCCCGGCGGAGTGGCT
>CAZNMV010000090.1:0-10001 GCA_964573835.1 uncultured Aestuariivita sp.
GCCCGGGCACCTTTGCGCTGCCCAACAAGAAGGCGGCTTATGAACTGACCCATGTCTTCTTCTATCTCAGCGAATACGGCCGCCGCGATCCCGATCTGCCCGAGGCGGCGTTCACTTCGTTGATTTTCGCGGGGCTGCTGGCCTTTCTGGATCAGAACGCCGATCTGCTGGCCGAAGTCTGCATCGCGCTGCGGTTCGCCGGGCGCACGCCGCCGCCCACATGGGAGGACTGGATCGAACGCGATGCCGATGCCTTCGACATCTTCGAAGATCCCGCCGCGCAGGTGCAGGACGGCTATCACGACTATTTCGTCATCAACTGGCACCGGGCGATCCGGGGGCAGGCGGCTTTCGGCGCGGCGCCCGGCGCGAATCGCGCCACCTTCGCCCGGCGGGCCCAGGCCCGCGGCCCGCTGCGCGCCATGTCCGAGGCGATCTTCCGTCTGGGCCCGCGCCGGTCGGGCGACTGGGAAACCATGCGCGACACCGTCTCGGGCGCGCTGGATTTTCCCGGCCAGGACGTGCTTTGGGCGGCCGAGAAGAGCGTGAACAACTTAGACGTGTTTTTTCATGACTTTTCTCGCGCTCTGTGCCATGCTGTGCCTGTCAAGGAGGCGGTCGTTTGACTTTCAGACCCCAAAGCGTTCTGTCGGCTTCGCGCCCCGTGGGATGGATCGGTCTGGGTCTGGTCGCGCTTTACACCGGGCTCATCTCGGGGGCGGACGGGATCACCAAGCTGATCGCCTCGGCCTATACCGCGCCGCAGCTGTTCGCGATATCCGGGATCCTCGTCGCCGCGATCAGCGCGGTCTGCGCGGGCGTGGCGCGCGGCGGGGCGCTGGCGACACAGGCGCCCGGGGCGATGGCGGCGCGCGCCGTGCTGACGGTTCTGGCCACGGTCGCCTTCTTCCAGGCCTTCCGGCTTCTGCCCTTCGCGGATGTCTTCATCTTCATCGGGTTGATGCCGATCTTCGCAGGTCTGATGTCGGGGCCGGTGCTGGGCGAACATGTCCGCCCGGCGGCCTGGCTTGCCCTGGTGACGGGGTTCGTCGGCGTGTTGTGCCTGCTGCCCTCGGGCCCCGCGGCGGCGGGGGCGGGTCATCTCTGGGCCTTCGCGGGCGCGGTCACGGGGACCGCGTCGATGGTGCTTGCGCGGCTCATCGCGCGGTCGGGGACGGCGACGCTGGCGCAGGTCTTCTGGCCGAACCTCGCGCTCGGCCTCGTGATGGCGGCGGTGCTGCCTTTCGTCTGGAAGCCGATGACGGCGGCCGATCTCGGTCTTGTGCTGACCTATGCCGTCCTGTTGTTTGCGGCGCGCTTCCTCTTGGTGATCGCGCTGCGGATGATGGCGGCCCATGTGGTGGTGCCGCTTCTCAACCTGCAATTCGTCTGGATGATTGCCATCGGCATCATCTTCTTCGAAGAAGTGCCGCAGGCTGCCACGATCCTCGGCGCGGCGATTGTCATCGCTTCGGGAATCTTCGTGGTCTGGGACCGCACGCTGACCGCCGCGGTCAGCCTGGATACGCTGCCGACCGATCCGCAGACCGATCCCTGATCACATCGAAAACGACGTCCCGCAGCCGCAGGAGCTGGTGGCATTGGGGTTCTGGATGACAAAGCGCGCGCCGATCAGTTCGTCGCTGAAATCGATCACCGCGTTTTCCAGAAACGGCAGCGACACGGAATCGACCACCACCTTCTGACCCGCACCTTCCAGCACCAGATCGTCGTCCTTCGGCGCGTCGAGCACGATGTCGTATTGAAACCCCGAACATCCGCCGCCTTCGACCGCGACGCGCAGGGCCTGACCCTGATCCGCCGCGCCGATCTCGGCAAGACGGGCAAAGGCACGTTCGGTCACCTTGGGGGGCAGTTGCATGGGACACCACAGGTTTTCATCTTTTGCCTCTCACAATATAGAAGGCATGGGACCTCAACTCAAGGACGGGACATCCGAGATGCGCGCGCCTTTCGCCTGCGATCCCACGCACAGCCGGGGACGGCTGCTGCCGGAAGAGGAATCGAGCTTCCGCTCCTGCTTCCAGCGGGACCGCGACCGCATCATCCATGCCAGCGCCTTCCGGCGGCTGAAGCACAAGACGCAGGTCTTCATCGAACATGAGGGCGATTACTACCGCACGCGCCTGACCCATTCGATCGAGGTGGCGCAGGTCGCGCGCACCATCGCGGGTGCGCTCGGGCTGAACCCGGAGCTGACCGAGGCGGTGGCGCTGGCCCATGATCTGGGCCATCCTCCCTTCGGCCATACGGGCGAGGATGCGCTGCACATCCTCATGGCGCCCTATGGCGGGTTCGATCACAACGCGCAGGCGATCCGCATCGTTACCCATCTCGAACGCCACTACGCAAGCTTCGACGGCCTGAACCTGACATGGGAAACGCTGGAAGGCATCGCCAAGCATAACGGTCCGGTAACGGGCGACATTCCCTGGGCGCTTGCCGCCTACAACGCCGTGCACGATCTCGAACTCGGCACCTATGCGGGGGGCGAGGCGCAGGTCGCTGCCATCGCCGACGACGTGGCCTATAATCACCACGACCTGCATGACGGGCTGCGGGCCGAGCTCTTTTCGACCGACGAACTGGCTGACCTGCCGATCCTGAGCGACACCTTCGCCGAGGTCGACCGCCTGTATCCCGGGCTCAACTACTACCGCCGCCGGCACGAGGCGCTGCGCCGCTTCTTCGGCATCCTCGTCGAAGACGTGATCAACGACGCCCGCGCGCGACTGGCGGAAATCGACCCTTCCTCGCCCGATGACATCCGCCATGCCGGACGCCCGCTGATCCGCTTCTCGGACCCTGTCTTCGCCGATCTGAAGGTGATCCGCGACTTCCTGTTCCAGCGCATGTATCGCGCCCCGTCGGTGGTCGAGATGCGCGCGCAGGTCACGCAGGTCGTGCATGACCTTTTTCCCTATTTCATGGCGCATCCCGAAGACCTGCCCAAGCAATGGCGCAAGGATGTGGAAGAGGCCGCGGACGAGACCGCGCTCGCGCGGATCGTGTGCGACTACATTTCTGGGATGACCGACCGCTTCGCGCTGCAAAGCCACGCAAGGTTGGTGGGTGGGGACGATCCCGCGCCCCGTTGACCTGCGCCGCAGGGCTGATAAACCCGCGCGGACACCATCAGGACGGACCCATGAACCTCTTCGCCGATATCCGTGTGCTTGTCATCGACGCGCTTGACCGGATGGGCGCCGACGGCGCGCTGCCCGCCGGGCTCGACACCGCGAACGTGGCGGTCGAGCCGCCGCGCGATGCCGCCCATGGCGACATGGCCACCAACGCCGCCATGGTGCTGGCGGGGCCTGCCGGGCTCAAGCCGCGCGAGATCGCCGATGCGCTGGTGCCGCTGCTTTCGGCCGATCCCCGTATCGCCGAGGCCACGGTGGCGGGACCCGGGTTCATCAACCTGCGCCTTGCGCCTGCCGTCTGGCAGGGGATCGCGCGGCGCGTGCTGGCCGAAGGCACCGGGTTCGGACGGTCGGACATGGGGCGGGGCAGCCGCGTGAATGTCGAATATGTCAGCGCCAACCCGACCGGGCCGCTTCATGTGGGCCATACCCGCGGCGCGGTCTTCGGCGATGCGCTGGCAAGCCTGCTGGCCTATGCGGGCCATGACGTGACCCGCGAATACTATATCAACGACGGCGGCGCGCAGGTCGATGTTCTGGCCCGGTCGGTCTATCTGCGCTATCTCGAGGCGCATGGGCAGGAGGTCGCTTTCGAGGACGGCACCTATCCCGGCGACTACCTGATCGAAGTCGGGCAGGCGCTGAAGGACAAGGTGGGCGACCGCTGGCTGAACGCCCCCGAGGAAGAGTGGTTGGAGCCCATCCGCGACTTCGCCACCGACGCGATGATGGAGTTGATCCGCAGCGATCTTGCCGCGCTTGGTGTGCAGATGGATGTCTTCTATTCGGAAAAATCGCTCTACGGCACGGGGCGCATCGAGGCCGCGCTGGAACATCTCAAGTCCAAGGGGCTGATCTACGAAGGCGTGCTCGAACCGCCCAAGGGCAAGACGCCCGAGGATTGGGAGCCGCGCGAGCAGACCCTCTTCCGGTCGACCGCGCATGGTGACGACGTGGACCGCCCGGTTAAGAAATCCGACGGCAGCTGGACCTATTTCGCCCCCGACATCGCCTATCACTATGACAAGATCACCCGCGGGTTCGATGCGCTGATCGACGTCTTCGGTGCCGACCATGGCGGCTATGTCAAGCGGATGAAGGCCGCCGTCAGCGCGCTGTCGGATGGCCGCGTGACGGTGGACATCAAGCTGATGCAGCTTGTGAAGCTGTTCAAGAACGGCGAACCCTTCAAGATGTCCAAACGCGCGGGCAATTTCGTGATGCTGCGCGATCTGGTCGATCAGGTGGGTCCCGATGTGACGCGCTTCGTCATGCTCACGCGGAAGAACGACGCACCGCTCGACTTCGATTTCGACAAGGTGCTGGAACAAAGCCGCGAGAACCCCGTCTTCTACGTTCAATATGCCAATGCCCGGGTCCAGAGCGTGCTGCGGCGCGCGGGCGAGGCGGGCATCGATGTCAGCGACGCCACCCTTGCGGCGGCCGATCTGACCCGGCTGTCGCACGACGCCGAACTGACCGTGTTGCGCAAGCTGGCCGAATGGCCGCGGCTGGTCGAGATCGCGGCGCGCGGCAACGAGCCCCATCGGATCGCCTTCTACCTGAACGAATTGGCGGGCGATTTCCACTCGCTCTGGAACCGTGGCAACGACGATCCCGCGCTGCGCTTCCTCCAGGACGGCGATATCGCCACAAGTCAGGCGAAAATCGCGCTCGCGAAGGCCGTTTCCGTTGTGATTTCCGCAGGTCTTGGTATCTTGGGGGTGACTCCGGCACGCGAGATGTAGGGCAAACCCGCACCCGTCGCCGGATGACCGAGGCAGAACAAGACTTCCGGGCGCGCCCCCTTGGCGCGGATCGGGCAGCGAGGCGGACATGGCGGAAACCTACGACACGCAAGACGTGGCCGAGCGGGCCTATGGCGTGCCCCGGGCAGATCTCGGCGGCACGTTACGCGTCGCGACGAACCTGATCGGGGCGGCGGTCTCGCTGGGCCTCGTGGTGGGTGTCGCGGTCTGGGGCTACAAGCTTCTCGTGCGGGACGTCACCGGCATCCCCGTTGTGCGCGCGGTGGAAGGACCGATGCGCGTCCAGCCCGAGAACCCCGGAGGCGACGCCGCCGACCATCAGGGCCTTGCCGTCAATGCCGTGGCCGCCGATGGCACCGCCGAACCGCCCGCCGATACGCTGGTTCTCGCGCCGCGCCCGGTGGAGCTCGCCGGCGAAGACCAGCCGCGCGGCAACCTGGTGCGCCCGGTCGCTGCCCCGCGCGACGCAGCCCCCGCGCCCACCCAGTCGGCCGAGATCGACAACCTGATCGCCCAGCTGGTCGCGCCGCGCGAAGACGGGGCGGGGCCCATCGTGCAGCCCGCGCCGCTGGTGTTCGAAAGCGTCACGCCCGCAGCCACGCCCACGGCGGCGGCCCCGGCCGCAATCGTCCCCGCCGCCATCGCCGCCGACACGCCCGGCCTCGCGCGGTCGCTGCGCCCGCGCCCCCGCCCTGCCGCCGCCGGGGGACTGGCCGCGGCCGCGGACGGGCCTGACCGGGTGATCGCCGCAAGCGCCCCCGCCAATATCGACGTCGCCCCCGAGGACGTCCCCGTCGGCACCCGCGTCGTGCAATTCGGCGCCTATGACACGCCCGAGGTCGCCCGCGCCGAATGGGACCGGCTGAATGCCCGCTTCGGCGACTACCTCGCCGGCAAGCGCCGCCTCATTCAGGAAGCCTCGAGCGGCGGGCGGACCTTCTACCGCCTGCGCGCGCTCGGCTTCGACGATCTGTCGGACGCGCGCCGCTTCTGTTCGGCGCTGGTGGCCGAAGGGGCCGACTGCATCCCCGTGGTGACGCGGTGACCGCCTTCGGTGCCACCATCCTGGACGCCGATGGACTGCGCCTGAGCGCAGAGGAAAAGGCCTTCTTCCGCGACGCCGATCCCTTCGGCTTCATCCTCTTCGCGCGCAACATCGACACGCCCGACCAGGTCCGCGCCCTTGTCGGCGACCTGCGCGAGGCCGTAGGCCGCGAGGCCATGATCACCATCGACCAGGAAGGCGGCCGCGTGCAGCGACTGCGCGCGCCCGCATGGCGCAACTGGCCCGCGCCGCTTGACCAGGTGACGCAGGCCGGGGCAGGGGCCGCGCGGGCGATGTATCTGCGCTACCGCCTGATGGCGGCGGAGCTGCGCGCGCTCGGCATCGACAGCAACTGCGCCCCCATGGCCGACATCGTCTTCCCCGAAACCCACGGCTTCCTGCGCGACCGCTGCTATGGCGATGGCCCCGCACGGGTTGCAGAGCTTGCCCGTGCCGTGGCCGAGGGACTTCTGGCGGGGGGCGTTCTGCCGGTGCTCAAGCATATCCCCGGCCATGGCCGCGCCACCGCCGACAGCCACTATGACCTGCCGCATGTCGCAGCGCCCCTGGCCGATCTTGTCGCGCAGGATTTCGCCCCCTTCGCCGCCCTGGCCGATCTGCCCATGGCGATGACCGCCCATGTCGTCTATTCCGCCATCGACGAAGCGCCCGCGACGCTTTCCGCACCCGTGATCGGCCATATCCGCCACACGATCGGCTTTGACGGCCTCCTGATGACGGATGATCTGCGGATGAAGGCGCTCTCCGCTCCGCTGCCCGACCGGGTCGATGCAGCGCTTTCGGCGGGGTGCGACGTGATCTTGCATTGCAACGCGCCTCTTGCGGAACGCGCCGTCGTGGCAGACCGCGCAGGCCGCATGACGCCCACCGCCCAGACCCGGGCCGACGCCGCGCTCGCCTGCCGCCGCGACCCGGACGATATTGACATTGCCGCGTTAGAGGCCGAGCTTTCCCTCCTCATGGCGGGACGGGCCCATGTCTGACACCGGTTTCGAGGAAGATCGCCCCAGCGTCGCCGACCGCCTTGCGGCCGAGGCGCTGATCGTCGATGTCGACGGGTTCGAAGGCCCGCTCGACCTTCTTCTGACGCTCTCGCGCACCCAGAAGGTCGATCTGCGGCGCATCTCGGTGCTGGCGCTCGCGCAGCAATATCTGGCCTTCGTCGAACGCGCCAAGGCGCTGCGCATCGAACTGGCCGCGGATTACCTCGTGATGGCGGCTTGGCTTGCCTTTCTCAAGTCGCGCCTCCTCCTGCCGCCCGACCCCACGGACGAGGGCCCCTCGGCCGAAGAGCTCGCCGCGCATCTCGCCTTCCAGCTCGAACGGCTTCAGGCCATGCGCGATGCCGCAGCCCGGCTCATGGCGCGCGACCGGCTGGGCCGCGACGTCTTCGCCCGCGGCATCCCCGAGGATATCACCCGCCTGCGGCAGGTGCGCTATTCCGCCTCGCTTCTCGATCTCATGCAGGCCTATGCCCGCATCCGCACGCGCGACGAATTCCGCCCCTTCGTGATGGACCGCGACGCGGTCTTCACGATGGAACAGGCGCTCGAACGGCTGCGCGGGCTGGTGGGCTACACGCCCGACTGGACCGACCTTGCCACCTATCTGCCCGAAGGCTGGGCCGCCGATCCCATGCGCCGCCGCTCGGCCACCGCCTCGACCTTCGCGGCGTCACTGGAACTCGTCCGCGAAGGCCGGCTCGAGATCCGGCAATCCGACACCTTCGCGCCGATCGAACTGCGCCCCCGGAGGCCGCAATGACGACCGAGCCGCCGCTGGAAGAGAGCCTCTTCGACGCGCCCCCCATCGCCGAACAGGAGCGGATGGTCGAGGCGATCCTCTTCGCCAGCGCCGAACCCGTCACCTTGCGCGAGATGGAAGCGCGCATGCCCCATGGCAGCGACCCCGCCGAGGCCATCGCCCATCTGCGCCGCCGCTATGAGGGCCGAGGCGTGCTGGTGGTTCGCGTGGGCGATGCCTGGGCCATGCGCACCGCGCCCGATCTCGGGTTTCTCATGCAGAAGGAAACGCTCGAGAGCCGCAAGCTCAGCCGCGCCGCGATCGAGACACTGGCCATCGTCGCCTATCACCAGCCCGTCACCCGTGCCGAAATCGAGGAAATCCGCGGCGTCAGCGTCAGCCGCGGCACCATCGACCAGCTTCTGGAAATGGACTGGATCCGCTTCGGCCGCCGCAAGATGACGCCGGGGCGGCCGGTGACCTTCGTGGTGACCCAGACCTTCCTCGACCATTTCGGACTGGAAAGCGCGCGCGACCTGCCCGGGCTCAAGGAACTGCGCGCGGCGGGGCTGCTCGAGAACCGCGCGCCGCCGGGCGGCGGCCCGGACGCCCCGGACCCCGGCGAGGCCGAAGACGACGCGATCGACGTCGATCAGAGCGAGATGTTCGAGGAATAAGGACCGCCTTGCCCTGAAATCTTCACGATTCGGTGCTAGGCGGCTGACCAGAGCAGAGAAAAGGGGAACAGGATGAACCTGAACCAGATCTTGAACATGGCGCTGCGCGTGGTGATGCGCCGCGCGGTCAATGCGGGCATCAATGCGGGCATCAACGGGGCCAGCAGCCTTGCGCAGAAGGCCCGACCGGGTCGGCCGGCACAGGCCCGCCCTGCTGCGCCGCAGATGGGCGATGACGGCCGCGTACCCGCGCATGACCCGGCGGAGGCCGCGCGCCAGCAGGCCGAGGCGCGCCGCCGCGCCGAACAGCGCGCGATCCGTCAGGCCCGCCGCGCGGCGAAGGACTGACTCAGCCCTCCTTCACCGCCACGACGCGGCAATGGATGTAATCCATCGCATGTCCTTCGGGGCGCGCGGCCACCTCCGCTTCGTAATCACCATAGAAGCGGTCGATGATCCCGGCGATCTCTGCCGCCCCCCGCGCGGGGTCAAGACCTGCGACAAAGGTCGGCTCGGACCAGGACCGCAGCGTGGGGATGTATTCCCGCGCGAAACGCACCGGGTCGCGGTGATCGTCGGTGAAGGCGGCCTCGAAGGGGCAGCGCGTGTGCAGCGTGGCGATCTCCTCCAGCCGCAGCCCGGCCTTGCGGACCCGGCTCGACGGGTCCTCGAAAGGCGCCGCGAACTCCTCGACCGTCCGGTAAGCCTGCGGAAAGTTGGTGGCGCGGAACTCGGCCTCGGTGATCACGCCGGCATCCGCCAGCCCCCGCCAGAGCCGCGCGAAAGTGTCGAACATCGACACGCCCCCGGTATGGCCCAGATAGCGTCCCTGTTCGTCGATCCCGAAATTGTAGAGCACCAGCCGCCCGCCCGGGGCCAGCTCGGCCGCCCGTGCGGTCAGAAACGCCTCCCAGTCGCGGGCGCCCTGCGCCTGATAGGCCGCACGCACATCGCCGCTCGACCCCACCATGTGGACGTGATCGGGAATGTCGCAGGGCGTGCGCGACACGTAATGGCTCGCCGTCGCCGAAAAGCCGAGATTCAGCGTCCCCGGCGGCACGATCGGCTTGTGAAACGACGTGGCCGAGGCCGCGATATAAAGGTTCCCGATCCCTTCGGCATAGGCGGGCAGATCGGTCTGGCCATGCACGATCCGGAACAGCTGGCTGAAATCGTTGCGCGGCAGATCGGTATAGGTCAGCTGCAACGCCCGACCGGGAAGCCGGTCGCGCAGCGCCCGGAAGACCGCGCCCCACATCTCCAGCGAGGTGCCGCCATCGGCGCAGCCCATGTCGGTGAACCCGATCGCGGGCCCGTCATCGCCCAGCCCCTGACGGTCGAGCGCCGCCAGCACCACGGGGGTCGCCCCGGTGATCACGTCGCGCGCCCCCACCGTCGCCCGGCTGTAATAGCCCGCACCCTTCATCGCCATGAACCGGCTGGTATCGTCCGCCATTGTCGTCCCGTCCTTCCTGTTGTCGCCCCACCTTGCCGCGCGATCCGCGGTCGGGCAACTGCCCGCGTCCCCTGCTTCTTCGGGTTCGCAAATATCCCGGGGGGCGGCCCGGTACGGGCCGGGGGG
>CAZNMV010000091.1:0-9958 GCA_964573835.1 uncultured Aestuariivita sp.
GATCAGATCGACCTGCACGCCCGCCTGCTCGAGCATCCGCGCCCAGGTGGTCGGACCGGAGGGCGCATCGAACCCCACCCCGTCCACATCCTGCGCCCTGCCCGGCATCTCCCAGACGCTGTCACCGCGCAGGATGTCGGCGGTGCGCGCGATCTGGCGCATGTTCTGGAAGGTCCAGCGGTTGAAGGGCGGCGTGTCATAGCCGGCGGGCGGGATCCGCCATTCGGGCGGGACCGGCGTGCCCTGCATCACGGGGGCGGGACCTTGGGACGTCTTGTAGCTCTCGGCCATGGGATCCGCTTGCGGTAGGAACGCGCCCCCGGCTGCAAGGCCGGGGGCGACGGGGCCGCGCGGGCTCGCGCGGCGGTCTATGGTCCGGGCCCGGATCAGGCCCGGGGGATCACTGCATCACCTCGGTCCAGATGCGCGTGTGCAGGTCGTTGATGTCCTGCGGGCAGGCGGGGCTGAACTTGCCCGCTGCCACCAGTTCTGCCGGGACGTTGATCTCGGGCGCGCCGCGCATGACTTCGTCCATGAACTCGACCGACCCGGTGATGCCGTTGGCGTAACGGGCGAAGTTCGACAGCATGGCCGCATTTTCGGGCTCGAGGATGAAGTTGATGAACTTCATCGCGTTGTCGCGGTTGGGCGCATCGGCGAGAACGGCTGCGTTGTCCATCCACACCGGATAGCCGGTGGCCGGATAGCCATAGGCGATGGTCTCTTTCTGGAGCCGCGACCGCATGGTCGAGCCGTTCCAGTTGATGCCGGCCGAGAAGTCCCCCGCGACGTAATTCTCGATCGTGCCGTAATCGATGGCTTTCCAGTGCGGTTTGGCCGCGACCAGCATGTCACGCACCTTGCGCAGCACCTCGAGATCGCCGGTGCAGGATTCGCCGCCCACATAGTAGATCGCGATCGCCATCACGTCGGACATCTCGGGGACGACGTTGATCTGGCCTTTCAGCTCTTCGGGCGGATTGAACACGATCCCGGCGTCATTGATGTCGCCGCCATAGACCGCGGTGTCGACGATGATCCCGGTGGTGCCCCACTGCCACGGCACCGTGTAGACCCGACCCGGATCGAAATCGACACTCATCCATTCCGGCGCGATGTTGCCGTGATTGGAAACCATGGACATGTCGAGCGGGACGATCAGCCCTTCCTCGATCCAGGTCGGGATATAGCTGTTCGACGGCACCACGATGTCGAAGCCGTGGCCGCCCTGGCGGACGCGGGCAAGAGCGGTGTCGTTGCTGTCGTAATCGGTCACGTTGACCTTGATGCCGGTTTCGGCCTCGAATTTCTCGAGAAGTTCGGGGTTGGTGTAGTTGCCCCAGTTGTAGAGGTTCACCACGCCCTCGGCCTGTGCCATGCCTGTTCCGGCCAGGAACATGGCGATACCTGTCACGATGGAAGTCTTCATTTGCTAGGTCTCCCTGTTGGTTTCGGTTATCCGCGTTTTCGCGTGATCATGAAGAAGAGTGTGACGATCACCAGCGACAGCGCAAGGAAAAGCGTGGCGATGGCGTTCATCTCGGGGGTGATGACCCGGCGCAGCTGGCCCAGCATGTAGGTGGGCAGCGTATCTTGGCCGGCGGACTTCACGAATTCGGTGATGACGACCGTGTCCAGCGACACGACGAAGCCCAGCATGAAGCCCGCGGCGATCCCCGGCACCAGAAGCGGCAGCGTGACATAGCGGAAGGCCTGCAGCGGCGTCGCGTAAAGATCGGCCGCCGCGCGTTCCAGCGTGAGATCCATCGTCTCGAGCCGCGCGCGGATCGGCAGATAGGCGAAGGGGATGCAGAAGGCGGCATGCGCGGCAACGAGGTAGCCCATGCCAGTATATCCCGTCTGGACTTTGAGGAAGGCCACGAAGATCAGAAGCGCGATGCCGGTCACGATCTCGGGCACCATGAGAGGCTGGTTGATCAGCGCATAGATCATGGTCTGGCCGGGAAAGCGGCTGACCCGTGTGGTGGCAAGCGCCGCCATCGTCGCCAGCACGGTCGCGATTGCCGCCGCCACAAGCGCCAGCCAGAGCGACCGGATCGAGACATCGACCACCTTCTGGTTCGCAAAGGCCGCCTCGTACCAGCGCAGCGAAAAGCCGCCCCACTCGGTCTGCGACTGCTCCGCGTTGAAGGAGAAGACGACAAGGATCACGATAGGGAGATAGAGCAGGATCACGGTCAGCACCGCGACCGCGCCAAAGCCGGGAAGGCGTCTCACATCGAAGTCACGTCCGACCATTGCGCCCCCTTTCCTCGGACCCGGTGACCCGAAGATAGAAGATCAGCGCCACCACCACGATGATGAGCAGCACCATCGCAAGCGCCGCGCCAAGGGGCCAGTTGCGGCCCTGGCCGAACTGCAGCGCGATGAGATTGCCCAGCATCATGGTCTTGCCGCCGCCCAGCACACGCGGCGTCACATAGGCCCCGATCGAGGGGATGAAGACCAGGATCGACCCGGCGATGAAGCCCGGCTTCACCAGCGGCAGGATGATGTGCCACAGAACCTGCGGGCGGCTCGCGTAAAGATCGTAGCCCGCCTCGACCAGCCGGAAATCCAGCTTTTCCATCGCGGCATAAAGCGGCAGCACCATCAGCGGCAGGAACACATAGGCCATGCCCAGAAGCACCGCGAATTCGGTGAACATCATGTCGAGCGGTTCGTCGACCACGCCCAGCCACAGAAGCACCGTGTTGATCGTGCCGTTGCCGCGGATCATCTCCTGGATCGCGAAGGTGCGGATCAGAAGGTTCGTCCAGAACGGGATCGTGATGAGAAACAGCCAGATCATCCGCGTATGGGCGGGCCGCGTCGCGATGAACCAGGCGGTCGGAAAGCCCAGAACGGCGCAGATCACCGTGGTCTGGAACGACAGCCAGATGGTGCGCTGAAAGATCGCGAGGTGACTGTCGTTGAGCGTGACAAGCTCGGGCTCGAAGATGTCGCGGGACCAGAAGACGCGGAACCAGGCTTCGGTCGTCAGCTCCCACGACACGCCGCCCATGTTGCCGGGGCTGAGGAAGGAATAGACCAGAACGATCATCAGTGGCCCGGACGCGGCCAGCAGCAGCACGAACAGCGCCGGGCTGACCAGAAGCCATTTCCACCGATGGCTTTCGCGTGCGGGTCCGGCCATGCCCTAGCCCCTCAGGATCTGGAGCGCGCCGGGCGTCAGGCGCAGACCGAAGGACGTGCCGGCCGCCGGTTCGGGCTGGTCGGCCATGTTCTGGCGGCGCACCGTGAAGGGCTGGCCGTCGGCCAATGTCAGATGCACATGCGTGTCGGTGCCGAAGAACACCGCACCCGTCACCGTGCCGTCCATGTCGCCCCCGCCCGGCGGGCAGAGCTGAACCTGTTCGGGGCGGATCACGGCATGCACTGTCTCGCCCGGGGCGGGCGAGAGGCCCTCGGCCAGACGGGCCGGAGCCGCGGCCCCGCCGGGCAGACCGACCGTCGCCCCGGCCCCGCCGCGCGCGTTGACCTTCAGGGTCAGGAAATTCGTCTCGCCGATGAAGTCGGCGACGAAGCGTTCGGCGGGCGCATGATAGATTTCATGCGGACTGCCCAGTTGCAGGATCTCGCCCGCGTTCATGACCGCGAGGCGGTCCGACATCGTCAGCGCCTCTTCCTGGTCGTGGGTGACGAAGACGAAGGTGATGCCCGTTTCGATCTGCAGGCGCTTGAGTTCGCTCTGCATGTCCTTGCGCAGCTTGAGGTCGAGCGCCGAAAGGGGTTCGTCGAGCAAAAGAACCCGCGGCCGCGGGGCCAGCGCCCGGGCCAGCGCGACGCGCTGCTGCTGGCCGCCCGAAAGTTCGGAGGGCTTGCGGTGGGCCATCGCCTCCATCCGGACAAGGCGCAGCATCTCGTCGGTCGTGGCGGCGACCTCGGCGCGCGGCCGGCCCAGCATCTTGAGACCGAAGCCGATATTCTCGGCCACACTCATGTGCGGGAAAAGCGCGTAGTTCTGGAAAACCGTGTTCACCGTGCGCACATTCGGCGCCAGCCCGACGACATTCTGGCCGTTGATGCTCAGGCTGCCGGTGGTGGGTTGCTCGAACCCGGCGATGACGCGCAGAAGCGTGGTCTTGCCGCAGCCCGACGGGCCCAGAAGTGTGAAGAATTCTCCTGTCCGGATGGTCAGGTCGATGTTCCTGAGTGCATGAAAGGCTGTCTCGCCCTGCCCGAAGACCTTGCCGACTCCGGAGATCTCGATTTCGTGGCGTGCCTGCTCTGTCACCCGTTCTTCCTCATGCCGATGCATCCCACACCGTGCGGCCGCCGCAGATCGTCCGTGCGACCGACATCGCGCCGATCTCGTCCGGCGGTACCGCCTCGATATCGCCGTCGAGGATCACTATGTCGGCCAGATAGCCGGGCCGCAACATCCCCTTGCGATCTTCGGTATGTTCGACATAGGCGCCGCCAATCGTATAGGCAGCCAGCACCTCGCGCAGGCTCAGACGTTCGTCCTGGGCGCCCTCGTAAGGCTGGCGCGTCACCGCCGCCTGTATGCTGCGCAGCGGGTTCACATCGGCCACCGGCCAGTCCGAGGCGAAGACCACATGCGCCCCGGCCTCGGCCAGGGTGCGGGTCAGGTAGGCGTCGCGCCAGCGGTCGCGCCCGATCTTGTCGAGCGTGGGGAACATCGGGAAATCCATCGCCCCCGGGGGATGCGACGGCTGGACCGACGCGACCACGCCCAGTTCCGCCAGACGCGGGACATCGGCGCGGTCGATCAGCTCGATATGTTCGATCCGATTGCGGCGGTCGCGCGGACCATTGGCACGGTGGGCGGCCTCATAGCCGTCGAGCACCCGGCGCACTGCGCCGTCGCCGATGGCGTGCACCGCGACCTGCAGACCGCGCCGGTCGGCTTCGATGCAGATTTCGGCGAAGCGCTCGGCGTCGTGCAGGGGATCGCCCCGCCAGCCGGGCTGGTCGGGATAATCGTTGATCATCACCGCCGTGCCACTATCGATGACGCCGTCCATGAACAGCTTGACGAAGCCCGAACGCAGCCAGTCATCGTTGTAATCGGCGCTCATCGCGCTGGCTTCGGCAAGCTCTGCGGGGGTGCGGTGGTTGCGGTAATGGAAGGGCACACGCACCCGCGCGGTCAGCCGGCCCTGGCGGCGCAACTCGTCCAGCACCTCGAGCGTGTAGCGGTTGCCGTCCATATTCACGAGGCTGGTGAACCCGTTGCGCGCGCAATGGGCAAGGCCTGCCGCCATGGCGGGCAGGTCAGCCAACATTTCGTCGCGGGTCGGTTTCGGGTCAGGGTCGGCGCCGGTGGCGATCCCGGCCATGATGCGGTGTTCGCCCGCCAGACGCAGCACGGGGGCCTTGGCCTCGAATTCGCGCAGTTCTCCGGTGGCAAGACCGTCCTCGCCCATGACGATCTCGTTGCCCGGCGTGACCTCGGCACCGTGGAGGATCCCGGCCTCATCCAGCGCGCGCGTGTTGGCCCAGGCGGTGTGGTGATCCGCCGCCAACAGGATCACCGGCCGGTCGGGCAGGATCGCATCCAGATCGTGACGGGTCAGCGACCGGTCGTAGATCCCGTAGTCGCAGCCCTGACCGACGATGACGCGCCGGTCGGGGTTGGCAGCCGCATAGTCCAGCAGCGCGTTGCGCAGCTGATCGGGGCCCTTCACGCCCAGAAGCTGAAGGTGCGACAGTTCGGACCCGCCCATGAACAGGTGCAGATGGCTTTCGAAGAACCCCGGCAACACCGTCGCCCCGCCTGCATCGATCACATCGCAACCCGGCGCGGCCAGCGCCGCGATCTCGCTGTCGCCGCCCACGGCAAGCACCCGTTCACCGGCCAGTGCGACCGCCCCGGCCTCGGGTCTGTCGGGGTCCATCGTCAGAACACGCGCATTGGTGATGATCACGGTCGCGACCGACGGCATTCTGGTTCTCCTTACATGTTAACTATCAGCGTAACGTCGCGGTTTTGGCCTGTCCAATATTTTGATCAAAAAATCAGACCGTGTCCTGCCATGGTATGCAACGGGCCCGGCGCCGGATGCCCGGATCGGCGTCAGGATCGCCCGTCCGGCGCGTGAAACGCGGCCCCCGCAGCCGGGATCGTGGAAAAACTGCCTGAAACTCAATGTGCCTGCGAAACGGGCAATTGGCCGGGGTCAGAGCGCTCGAATCCCGGGGAATCATGCGCTAGAACGTCCTGGCCGATGCGTATCACCGGACGCCTGCAGCGCGATCCGCCGACAAGGGTCCTGCCCCGGCCGGGACCGAAAACCGGAGGCGGCCTGCCTGCCGCCTTCCCGCATCCGAGGAACGGGCATGGAAAGCATCGTCTATTCGAACCTTCGCGACATCGACGGGCGCAGCATCGGCATTCGCTGCCGCGGGCCGCGGATCGAGGCGGTGGAACCCGGGCTGAGCGCGCCCGATGCCGTCGATTGCGGCGGCAGGCTGGTCCTGCCCGCCTTCGTCGAACCCCATGTCCACCTCGACAAGACGCTCTGGGGCGAGGATTGGGTGCCGGGCCCCCGTGCCGAGACCCTGCGCGACTACATCGACAACGAACGCCGGGTGCTGAGCGCGAACAAAACCCCGCCCGAGATCCGCGCCGGTCGGCTGCTGTCCGAGATGCTGCGCCACGGCACGACGGCCGTGCGGTCGCATGTGGACGTCGCCCCCGATATCGGTCTGGCGCATGTCGAAGCGATGCTGCGGCTGCGCGAGGCATGGCGCGACCGGGTCGATCTGCAATTCGTCGCCTTTCCACAGCAGGGGCTTCTGTCGCGCCCCGGAACGGCCGATCTGATGCGTGAGGCCATCGCCATGGGGGTCGAGACGGTCGGCGGGCTCGATCCTGCGGGCATCGACGGCGACCCGGAAGGACAGCTGCGCTTCATCTTCGATCTTGCGACCGGGACAGGCGCAGGCATCGACATCCATCTGCACGATTCCGGCGATCTTGGCGCCTGGCAGATCGAGCGCATCGCCGAGCATACCGAGGCGTCGGGCCTCGCGGGCCGGGTCATGATCTCGCATGCCTATTGCCTCGGCATGATCCCCGTGGACCGGTTGGAGCGGATCGGGCGCAGGCTGGCCGACCTGCGGATATCGCTGATGACTTCCGCACCAGCCGAAACAGCGGTTCCGCCGGTGGCCGAGCTTGTCGATCTGGGCGTGACGGTCTGCTGCGGATCAGACGGCATCCGCGATGCGTGGTCGCCCTTCGGGACGGGCGACATGCTCGAACGCGCTTACCTGACGGCCTATCGCTTTGACTGTAACACCGACGACGATTTCCGCCGCGCGCTGGACTGCGCGACCGGGGCCGCGGCCCGGGCCATCGGGATCGACGACCATGGCCTGCGCCCCGGTGCCCGCGCCGATTTCGTGATGATCGACGCGGTCACGGCGGGGGATGCGGTCTGCCGACGCCCGTCGGCGCGGCGCGTCGTGCGGCGCGGCACGCTGGTGGCGGCATGACCCTCAACTCTCTTGCCCTTGGACAACGCCCCGAAGGGCGCACCGCGCTCAGGGCACGCTGGATCGTCGCCTGCGACGACCGCGGGCATCGCCTGCTCCGCGACGGCGAGATCGTGATCGAGGGGGCCGAGGTCCTTTATGTGGGGCCGGAGTTTCCGGGCGAGGTGGCCCGCCGGATCGATCTGGGCGAGATGCTCGTCTCGCCGGGTTTCGTCGATCTCGACGCCTTGTCCGATCTCGACACGACGCTTCTGAGCGTCGATTACGGCCCCGGCTGGGCCACGGGACGGGTCTGGCCGCAAAGCTATGTCGACCGTGGCCCCTACGAGATGTATTCCCCCGAAGAGCTGGTCTTCCAGAAGCGGTTCGCCTTCGGACAATTGCTGCGCAACGGGATCACGACCGCCTTGCCCATCGCCTCGCTCTTCTATCGTGCGTGGGGCGAGACAGTGGCCGAATTCGAAGCCGCCGCCGATCTTGCGGGCGAATTGGGGCTGCGCGTCTGGCTGGGGCCGGCCTATCGCGCGGGCGGGATGGTCTGCACCGCGCCCGGCGTGCTCGAACCCGTCTTCGACAAAGACCGCGGCCTGCGCGGTCTGGACGACGCCATCGCCTTCGCCGGTCGGATGGCCGGTCGGCACGGGGGCCTTGTCCAGACGATGCTTGCCCCGGACCGGGTCGAAACCTGCACGATCGACCTGCTGCGCCGCACCATGGCCGCGTCGGCCGAGATGGGCCTGCCCGTGCGCCTGCACATGGCGCAGGGGCGAATGGAGCGTGCGGTGATGGCACAGCTTCACGGCACGACGGCTCCGCAATGGCTGGCCCGGCACGGGCTCCTGTCCGAGCGCCTGATCGCCCCGCATGCGGT
Organism: uncultured Aestuariivita sp.; assembly: GCA_964573835.1. Taxonomy (GTDB): domain Bacteria; phylum Pseudomonadota; class Alphaproteobacteria; order Rhodobacterales; family Rhodobacteraceae; genus JAGYKE01. Next base: position 8,360 of record CAZNMV010000091.1, read on the forward strand.
CGAGGCCGGGGAAGAAGACCTCGACCTCTATGCCGCGCATGGCGTGACGATCGCGCATTGTCCTCTGGTTTATGCGCGCGACGGCGAAGGGCTGCGGTCGTTCCGGCGCTGCCGCGACAAGGGCATCCGCATCGGCATGGGAACCGACACCGCACCGCCGGACATGGTGCTGAACATGGCGGTCGGCCTGATGATGGGGCGCGCGGCGGAAGGCGGGGCCGAAGGGCTGACGACCGCCGAGATTTTCGATGCCGCGACCATCGGCGGGGCCGATGCGCTTGGCCGCCCCGATCTGGGCCGCCTGCGGCCCGGCGCGAAAGCCGACATCGCCGTGTTCGATCTGGCCGATCCCTGGTTCGCGCCGGTCGTCGACCCGATCCAGTCGCTGATCTTCGGCGCGACGGGACGGGTGACACGGGCCGTCTTCGTCGATGGGCGCCTCTCGATGCGGGACGGCGCGATCGTCGGGCATGACCCGCACCTCATGCGGCGGCAGGCCCAGTCCCAGTTCGACGGCCTGGTCGCGAAATACCCCGACCGAACCTTCGGAAACCCGCCCGTGGAACGCATCTTCCCCCCGACCTATCCGCTGCTCTGACCGCGCCTGAAGGATGCTGACGGCTGCTGCAGGAAGGCCATGCCCAGCGCCATGTCCGGACGACTTCGCGCCAGCCTCTCATTGCCCGACATGCCCAAACCGGCACGACGCAAAGCCGGAGGCTTGCTCAGGCGGGATTGAGGTTGGCGGAAACGCCAACAGGTCCGGAGAGATCGCTTCCGCGCCGGCTGGCATTGGGGCCAGCGCTCAGCCTCACCCGCCTACCCCTCAACCCAAGAGAAAAACCCGGCCGCAGCCGGACCCCGAGAACGCGTTCGCTGGCGCAAGTGGCGGAAGGGGCGCGACCGGGATCGGACGGCTGTGATCTGGCAATACTGCGAAGCTGCGAGGTCGCTTGCTTCGCATTGGCCTGACCCCTTCTGACAGGACCACATACGCTCCAATGTGATCATCAATCCTGATCGCGATCAGCAGAAACCGGCTTCTCCCTGAAAGCCGGTTGCGTGCAGCCTTGCGCAAAGGAGGACCAGATGACCGTCAAGAACATCCTCTTCATCATGTGCGATCAACTGCGGTGGGATTACCTGTCCTGCTACGGCCACCCGCACCTGCACACGCCCAACATCGACGCGCTGGCCGCGCGCGGTGTGCGCTTCGACCGCGCCTATGTGCAATCGCCCGTTTGCGGACCAAGCCGGATGAGCACCTATACCGGGCGCTACGTGCATGCCCACGGGGCAAGCTGGAACTTCGTGCCATTGAAGGCAGGCGAGATGACGATCGGCGATCACCTGCGCCCGCTGGGTGTGAAGTCGGTCCTGATCGGCAAGACGCATATGCGTGCGGATGCCGCCGGCATGGCGCGGCTGGGCATCGACCCCGAAAGCCAGATCGGCGTCCGCATCAGCGAATGCGGGTTCGACCCGTTCGAGCGCGACGACGGCATCCACCCGTGGTCGGGCCACGATCCCGACCCGCCCTACAATGCCTGGCTGCGCGAGCAGGGTCTCGAGGGCGAAAATCCCTGGGAAGAATGGGCC
>CAZNMV010000092.1:0-9748 GCA_964573835.1 uncultured Aestuariivita sp.
CGAGAACATCGAAGGCGCCCGCGTCCTCGGCATCTTCGGCGACATGATCACCACCGACCACATCAGCCCCGCGGGGTCGTTCAAGGACACGACGCCGGCAGGCCGGTACCTGACCGAACGGCAGGTTCCCGCGCGCGAATTCAACTCGTACGGATCGCGGCGTGGCAACCACGAGGTGATGATGCGCGGCACCTTCGCCAACATCCGCATCAAGAACGAGATGCTGGACGGCGTGGAAGGCGGCTATACTCTCGGGCCCGACGGCGCGCAGACCTCGATCTACGACGCCGCCATGGCCTGGAAGGAACAGGGCACGCCGCTGGTGATCTTCGGGGGCGAACAATACGGTGCGGGCTCAAGCCGCGACTGGGCGGCCAAGGGCACGGCCCTTCTGGGTGTGAAGGCGGTGATCGCGGAGAACTTCGAACGCATCCACCGCTCGAACCTCGTCGGCATGGGCGTGATCCCCTTCGAATTCACCGGGGGCGACACCCGCAAGACGCTCGGGCTCAAGGGCGATGAAACCGTGGCGATCCACGGGCTCGACACGATCCAGCCACTTCAGGAAGTGCCCTGCACCATCACCTATGGCGACGGGACGACGAAGACGATCACGCTCAAGTGCCGGATCGATACCGCGGTCGAGATCGACTACATCGAGAATGGCGGCGTGCTGCACTACGTGCTGCGCAACCTCGCCCGCGTGGCCTGATCCACCCCAAAGCCCCTGCGGCGCGCCCGGGAAACCCGGCGCGCCGTTTGCGTATTTGGAACGAGAAGAAGACCAAAGCGCGATCCCGGCTTCTTCTCGTCAAAAATACGCAATCGCGACCTTGTCACGAGATCGGTCAAGCGGGATCGGAGCGCTCAGTCGGACGCGGCGCGTTCGATGGCGGGGCGCAGCGTCTCATCGAGGACGCGCTGCGTGACGGGGCCCGCAAAGCGCAGGATCACCGTGCCGTCGCCCGCGATCACGTAGGTTTCCGGCACGCCATACAGCCCCCAGTCCAGCGCCATGCGACCCGAGGCATCGGCACCGATCCCGACATAGGGGTCACCCAGATCGGTCAGGAACTTCAGCGCGTTCGCCGGGTCGTCCTTGTAGTTGACTCCGTAGATCGGGATGCCTTCCGCCGCCAGCGTTTCGAGATGGGGGTGTTCCACCCGGCAGGGCGCGCACCAGCTGGCCCAGTAATTGACCAGCTTCACCTCGCCGTCGCGCAGGGTCGCGTCGTCGAACAGTGTCTTGCCCGGAAGAGCGGTCAGCTGCACGGGCGGGGCTTCGCGCCCCTCGCGCGCCGAAGGCAGCGCGTTGGGATCTTCTCGGAACATGCCGACGCCCGCGAAGACGATGAAGGCCAGAAAGATCGCGGGCGGCGCGATCATCAGGGGCGACACCTTAGCCATCGCCGCGCGCCTTGCGGTCGACCGCGTCCATCTCGGCGCGGATGCGGCGGCCTCGGAGAAGCGTCAGCGCGACGATCCCCACCAAGAGCAGGATCGACGCGGCATAGGCCGACAGCACCGCATCGGCGTATTTTCCAAGATCGGGCATCATGCCTGCACCCTCTGCCGCGCGATCAGCGCCTTGAGCCGCCGCGCACGGATTTCGGTGCCCGTACGGTAGAGCACCAGCGCCAGGAACAGAAGAACGAAGCCCGCGATGCAGACAAGGAGCGGGAAATAGAAGACGTCGGAGATGTTCTCTTCCTTGTCGAGGCTGAGCGTCGCGCCCTGATGCAGCCCCTGGTTCCAGAAATTCACCGCGTAGCGGCTCAGGACCGCGAAAACCGATCCCACAAGGCAGAGCACGCTGGTCAGATCCGCCGCCGTGTCGGGATTGTCGATCGCCTCCCACAGCGCGACATAGCCGAGATAGAACAGGAACAGGATCAGGAACGAGGTCAGCCGCGGGTCCCAGGCCCACCAGGTGCCCCACATGGGCTGGCCCCAGATCGCCCCTGTGATCAGCGCCATGAGCGTCATGGCAATGCCCACGGGGGCCGCCGCGCGGGCGGCCAGCGCGCTCACGTGATGGCGGCGCACAAGCCAGATCAGCGAGGCCACCAGCATCATCACCCAGATGTTGATCGCCATCATGGCCGAGGGCACATGCAGGTAGATGATCTTGACGGTGGATCCCTGCCGGAAATCATCCGGCGTGAAGAAAAAGCCCCAGACCAGCCCAACCACAAGGCAGACCGCCGCCGTGACCCAAAGGAAGGGCAGCGCCCGTTCCGACCAGGCGAGAAACTTCTTCGGATTTGCGAATTCCCAGAACGACATGAACGGTATCTAGTCCCTTATGTGCGCGATCTCAATTCACATCCGCTAGCGCAGATTGACGCGCAGGACAGCGGCGCTGGCGAAGGGCAGAAGGGCCACGGCCCCCGCCGTGATCCCCGCCAGCATCAGAAGCGGCGTGGCGACCGCCAGCCCCTCGGCCCCGCGGCGCGCGACCTCGGCCCCGAAGATAAGCGTCGGCATGTACAGCGGCAAAACCAGCAGCGACAGAAGAAGCCCGCCGCGCTTCAGACCCACGGTCAGCGCCGCCCCGAAGGCCCCGATCACCGACAGCGCGGGCGTGCCCAGCGCCAGCGACACGACCAGCCAGACATAGCCCGGCGCGGGCAGGTTCAGCAGCACCCCCAGCACCGGCGCGGCCAGCACCAGCGGCAGGCCCGTGGTGATCCAGTGCGCCAACGCCTTCACGCTCACCACCCCTTCGAGCGGCAGGGGGGCGGTGGCGAGAAGATCGAGCGATCCATCCTCCCAGTCGAGCGCCAGCATCCGGTCGAGCGACAGAAGGCAGGCGAGCAGCGCGCCCACCCACAGGATGCCCGGCGCGATCCGCGACAGAAGCGCCGGGTCCGGCCCCACGCCGAAAGGCACCAGCACCGCGACGATCAGGAAGAAGGCCAGCCCCAGCCCAAAGCCGCCGCCCGCGCGGATCGCCAGCACCATGTCGCGCGACAGAAGGGCGATCATGCGAAGGCGTCCTCGAAGGCGTCGGCAGCTTCCGGCGCGGCGCGGAAGGGGCCAAGCTCCAGCACCTGCGCATCCAGCCCCAGATCGATATGCGTGGCGATCAGCGCGCTGCCACCGCGCGCCAGATGCGCGCGCACCGCGCCCGCGAACATCGCCACCGCGTCGCGGTCCAGCGACACGGTCGGCTCATCCATCGCCCAGACCGGCCGCCCCGTCACCAGCATGCGTGCCAGCCCCAGCCGCCGCTTCTGCCCCGCCGACAGCGCCCCCGCAGGCCGCGCCGCCAGCTGGCCCAGCGCATAGGCCTCGATCGCGGCATCTATCCCGCCGGCACCGAAGACGCGCGCCCAGAAGCTCAGGTTCTCACGCACGCTCAGTGTCGGCTTGATCCCGTCAGCGTGCGCAGCATAGCCGATCCGTTCGTCCGCCCCGGTGATGCGACCCGACAAGGGCAGCTGCAGTCCGGCGAGCGTGCGCAGAAGCGTCGTCTTGCCGATCCCGTTCGGTCCGCGCAGGATCAGCGCCTGTCCGTCTTCCAGCGTGAAGGACAGCCCCTGCAGGACCGGCACGCCGCCACGCGCCACACTCAGATCTTCGGCGATCAGGCTCATGTGACCGGATTACCCCATCGCAGGCGGCCGCGACATGGCCAAATCGCCTCAGACCGGGATGAGCGCCAAAGCGACGCGGCGCCCTTCGGACAGAAGCACGTTGTAGGTGCGCGCGGCGGCGGGCGAATTCATCGTCTCGACGCCCAGACCCAGCGCTTCGAGGCGCGCACGCAGGGCGGCGGGGATATGCGCGATCTCGCCCCCGGTTCCGATGAAGATCACGTCGACCTCACCGGCAAGCGCGGCAAGCGCTTCGGCATCGTCATAGCCGCCCCAGGCCGAGGTGCCCTTCGGTCCGGTCAGCACGGGGCCTTCATGCACCTTGCCGCCGATACGGAAGAATCCCGGGCCATACCCGTCGATCGGTTCGGCATCGGTGAAGACGACCTTGTTCAGACGCATCGGCCAAGCCCCCCTGCCCGGTCAGGCATCGACATTGGCGAACTGGTTGCCCGTGGTGTCGGTGGGTTTCGACCAGTCGCGCTTGACGCCCAGATAGAGCAGGATCGCCGAGGCCACGAAAATCGACGAATAGGTGCCCACGATCACACCCCAGATCATCGCGAAGACAAAGCCGCGGATCACGTCGCCGCCCAGCACGAAGAGCGCCAGAAGCGCGATCAGCGTGGTGACCGAGGTCATCAGCGTCCGGCTCATGGTTTCGTTGATCGACAGGTTCAGCACCTCGGCCAGCGGCCTTTGCTTGTATTTGCGCAGGTTCTCGCGCACCCGGTCGAAGACGACCACGGTGTCGTTCAGCGAATAGCCGACAATCGTCAGAAGTGCCGCGATGATCGCCAGATCGAAGCGGATCTGCAGTTCCGAGAAGATGCCGATGGTCAGGATCACGTCATGGATCAGCGCGACGACCGCGCCCACCGCGAACTGCCATTCGAAGCGCATCCAGATGTAGATCAGCACCGCCACGATGGCGAGAACGACCGCAATGATCGCGGTCTGGATCAGTTCGCCCGACACCTTGGGCCCCACGCTTTCGACCGACACGAACTGGATATCCGGGATCACCGCCTGCAGGGCGGCGCGCACGGATTCGATGACCTCGGGCGTCGCCGCCTCGGCCCCGTCCTGGGCCTGGATGCGGATCATGGCGACGTTCTGGTCGGCTTCGAAGGTGGGATCGAAGACCTCTGTGATCGTCACATCGCCCAGGCCCAGCGGATCGATCGCCGCGCGGTAGACGCCCACGTCGATCACCTGCGCGCTTTCCGTGCGGATCGTCGTGCCGCCCTTGAAGTCGATGCCATAGTTCAGCCCCTGCAGCAGGAAGCTGACGAAGGCGATCACCATGAACGCGGCGGAAATCCCGAACCACAGCTTCCAGCGCTTGAAGAAGTCGATGTTCAGCGTGTCAGAGACCAGTCTCAGGCGCATCTCAGACCTCGATCGTCTTGGGGCGGCGGCGTTCGAACCATATCACGACCAACAGGCGCGTCACGAAGATCGCCGTGAAGACCGATGTCAGGATGCCGAGGCCCAGCGTGATGGCGAAACCGCGCACCGGGCCCGAGCCCATGGCGTAGAGGATCGTCGCGGTGATGAAGGTGGTGATATTGGCGTCGAGGATCGCGCTCAGCGCTTTCTCGTAGCCCAGTTCGATGGCCCGCGCGGGGCCTTTCGCGGATTTCAGTTCCTCGCGGATGCGCTCGAAGATCAGCACGTTGGCATCGACCGCCATGCCGACGGTCAGCACGATCCCCGCGATCCCGGGCAGGGTCAGCGTGCCGCCGATCAGGCTCAGCACCCCGAAAAGCAGCGCGATGTTCAGGATCAGCGCAATATTGGCGAACAGCCCGAACAGACCATAGGCCAGCAGCATGAAGGTCAGAACCGCCACGAAGGCGACCAGCGTCGCGATGCGTCCCGCTTCGATGCTGTCTTGCCCCAGTTCGGGGCCGATGGTGCGTTCTTCCAGGAATTCGAGCCCCGCAGGCAGCGCCCCAGCGCGCAGAAGCACGGCCAAGTTCGTCGATTCCTCGACCGAGAACCGGCCGGTGATGATCCCCGATCCGCCGGGGATATGCGACTGGATCACCGGGGCGCTGATCACCTCGTTGTCGAGAACGATGGCAAAGGGATTGCCGATATTTTCCGCCGTGTAGTCGCCGAACTTCCGCGCGCCGGTGGGGTTGAAACGGAAATTGACCGCCGGCCGCCCGTTCTGGTCGAAACTCGGCTGCGCATCGACAAGCTCTTCGCCGGTGACGACGGGGGCCGCTTCGAGCACATAGAGCACACCGGGTTCGTCGATCGACGGCACGAGGATGTTGCCCACGCCCGCGCTTGCCGCCGCGTCGGTCGTGCGGCTGACCACCGGGTGGAAGGTCAGCTGCGCCGTGGTCCCGATGATGGCCTTGAGTTCGGTCGCACTTCCGATGCCCGGCACCTGAATGAGGATACGGTCGGTGCCCTGACGCTGGATCGTGGGTTCGCGCGTGCCCACCTCGTCGATGCGGCGGCGGATGATTTCCAGCGATTGCTGCACCGTGCGGTCGTCCGAGGCCTGGCGTTCCTCCGCGCTCAGCGTGACGATGAGAAGATCGCCTTCGCCCCGCACGTCGAGATCGGTGGCGCCCATGCCGGTGACGGTCTGGATCGGCCGGGCCAGCGCGCGCACCACCTCGATCGCACGCGCCATGCCTTCGGGGTTGCCGATACGGATGCGCAATTCGTCGGGCGCGCCCTCCTGCAGGCGGATCGTGCCCACCACGTCGCGTTCGGGGCGCAGGGCATCGCGGATCTCGGGCCAGGTCGCGGCCATGCGCGCGGCATAGACATCGGTCACCTGCACTTCAGCCAGAAGATGCGCGCCGCCCCGCAGGTCGAGGCCCAGATTGACCAGCCCCGACGGCAGGAAGGACGGCCAGGCCGCCACGTCGGCGGCAAGCTCGGGCGTCTCGCCCCCGCGTTCGATCTCGGCCAGCGCGTCATTGTGCCGTTCGACCGTGGAATAGAAGGCGTTGGGCATGGACAGAAGCAGCCCGAGGGCGCAAAGCCCCCAGATGACCACCCGTTTCCACATCGCGATCTGCAGCATGTCGGTGCCTGCCCTTCCGGCCGTTTTATCCGATAAATGAAGGGCTTACGCCGCCGGTTCGGTCTTGCTGATCACCTGGGCGACAGTATTGCGGATGACGCGGACGCGGACGTTTTCGGCCAGTTCCACCTCGATCTCACCATCGTCCTTGACCTTGGTCACCTTGCCGATCAGCCCGCCCTGCGTGACGATCTGATCGCCCCGACGCAGCGCCGCGACCATGGCCTGGTGTTCCTTGACCTTCTTCTGTTGCGGGCGGATCAGCAGGAAGTACATGATCAGGAAGATCAGAATAAGCGGAAGAAACTGGGCGAATGCGCTGCCACCGTCCATGGGGTTTATCCTTCTTTATGGATGTAGGACCGGGCCTGTCCCGGGTCGAAATTTCGGCGGAACTTATGCGCTGGGGCGCGAAGGTGCAAGGCGCGATGGCGCGCGAAAACCGCTGTGCACACCGCGTATGCCATCCTGTGCACAGGGCGTGCAGACGCGTGTCACACACGCGAAACGCTTGGAGATGACGCTGACTCGCGTCATGCTGGGTTGCCCGCCCCGCAGGATTCCGACCGATGCTTGACCAGATCGTGATCCCCTTGCCCGACCACCTGCGCCTGTCGCAGGTCGCGGTCTTCGTCTTTCTTGCCCTCGCCCTTGGCTGGGCGCTGCGCCGAGCGCGCGGTCCGCTGCCCGCGATTTCGCAGAACCACAGCCTGAACGTGCTGGCCTGGTTCGGGCTGGCGCTGATGGTGCCGGGGGCCGTCCTTCTGCTGGTCGTGGTCTGGCAGCTTCTGATGCTGGTCGTCAGCTATCCCGGCGCGGCGGCGGACGGGTCCGAGGTGCGCTGGCATTCCTCGCTCGTCCTCGCGCTGCTTGCGGCACTCGGCGCGATCATCGGCGTGGTCTTCGCCTTCATCCGCGTCCTGACGACCGAACGGCAGACACGCGCGGCCGAAGAACAGGCAAAACACGCCCGCGAAGTGCTGTTCAACGAACGCCTCTCGAAGGCGCAGGAGGGGCTTTACGCGCAGCGGCAGGTAACGGTGCCGAAGGGTGACGGCGACTTCTTCAACGCTTGGGAGGACGACATCGTCCGCCGTAGCGCCGCCATCGGCGATCTGGAGCGTCTGGTGGACGAACGTCCGGGGACGGCGGCAGCCGTTGCCGCGATGCTGTCGGTCTATGTGCGGGAATTGTCGAAGCAGGTTCCGGCGGAGAACCCGCCGGAAGGGATCGCATTGAAGGACTTGGGGGATTGGGGACGAAGCCTGAAACTGAAACGCCCCGACATGGAAAAGGCGGTGCAGGTTCTTGGCAGCCTGCGCCGATACGACAACACGCTGAAGATCGACCTGCGCGAGGCGAATCTGCAGGCTATGGGATTAGCGGGCTATGACTTTGATGGGGCAGATTTCAGCCGGGCGAGGCTGGATGGTTCATGGCTGGTATGCGCGCTTTTGACGGGCGCGAGGCTCAGCGGAGCGCGGTTGCGGGGGACGAATCTATCGGAGGCGCAGTTGCGGGGGGCGCACCTGAGCTGGGCCCGGTTGCAGGGGGCGACACTCTGGGAGGCGCAGTTACAGGGGGCGCACCTGAGCGAGACGCGGTTACAGTGGGCGATGCTGTGTAATGCTCGGTTGCAGAACGCTTGGCTTGGGGGAGCGCGGTTGCAGGGTGCAGATCTTGATGGCGCGCGAATGCAGGGGGCAAACCTCGATGGAGTTCAATTGGACGAGACAACCTCTCTCAGCAGAGCAAGTTTTCGAGGTGCAGCTTTGCGAACGGTTGATCTGTCTAACGTGAGCCTTGATCAGTGTCAGATCGACAATGCCTTCGGGGATGGTTCAGTTGTTCTGCCCGCTACAATAGCACGTCCAGAACATTTCGCACGCGGCTACTCTAACGATCTTGATTTCATTGAAGCTTGGGTCGTTTTCCAGCGCGAGATCGGGCAGGACCGGGACAACCCCGACTGACCCCGCTTACCCTGCCCCCTACCCCCCGCCCCCCATCTGCGGCATAACGCTGGGCCAGACGACTCAGGGCCCCGAAGGATCAGACCCATGCACGACATCCGCGCCATCCGCGAAAACCCCGCCGCCTTCGACGCGGCACTGACCCGGCGCGGGGCCGAGCCTGTCTCGTCGCAGATCCTCGCGCTCGACGAGGCGCGGCGCGCACGCATCACCGCGTCAGAGACCGCGCAGGCCGATCAGAACAAGGCCTCGAAAGAGGTGGGCGCGGCCAAGGCCCGCGGCGATGACGCCGAATTCGAGCGCCTGCGCGCCCTTGTCGCCGCCAAGAAGGACGAAATCGCCGCGATGCAGGCCGAGGCGAAGGCGCTTGACGACCAACTCACTGATGCCCTGTCGCGCATCCCGAACCTGCCTTACGACGACGTGCCCGACGGCGCGGACGAGACCGGCAATGTCGAGATCAACCGCTGGGGCACGCCCCGCGAATTCGACTTCGCCCCGAAGGAGCATTACGAGATCGCAGGCGTCACACCGTCGATGGATTTTGAGACGGCCGCGAAACTCTCGGGCGCGCGCTTCGTCATGCTGTCGGGCGCGGTCGCGCGTCTCCACCGGGCGCTGACGCAGTTCATGCTCGACACCCACACGACCGAGAACGGCCTGACGGAAGTGAACGGCCCCGTGCTGGTGCGCCCCGAGACGATGTTCGGCACAGGCCAACTGCCCAAGTTCGGCGAAGACAGCTACGAGACGACGAATGGCTGGTGGCTGATCCCCACGTCCGAGGTGAGCCTGACCAACATCGTCGCGGGCGAGATCGTGGAAGAAGCCACCCTGCCCCGCCGCTATACCGCGCATTCGCTCTGCTTCCGGTCGGAAGCCGGAAGTGCCGGGCGCGACACCGCCGGCATGCTGCGCCAGCACCAGTTCGAGAAGGTCGAGATGGTGTCGATCACGCGCCCCGAAGACAGCGACGCGGAACAAAAGCGCATGCTGGGCTGCGCCGAAGGGATCCTCGAACGCCTCGGCATCCCCTATCGCACCGTGGTGCTCTGCACCGGCGACATGGGCTTCGGCGCGCGCCGCACCTATGACATCGAAGCCTGGCTGCCCGGCCAGAA
>CAZNMV010000093.1:0-9632 GCA_964573835.1 uncultured Aestuariivita sp.
TTGCAACGCCCTGGACATCGCGAATCCCGGTCGGTCCCTGTGGCGCAAGCCCGCCCTGTTCTTCAGGCAGAAGTTCGCCGCGAGAACGGGCAAGCAAGAAGCGGATGTCCGCGAGTCCAAGAGTAATCATCTTTGTGTCCCCTTTAGTGAGTTGAGCGCTCAAGGTTTTTGAAAGCGCTTTAGAATTCAGGCCAGGCGGACCAGATCGGTTCGTCTTTGGGCTCTCATCATTCACTACGACCGCCGACAGGTTCCGTCGTGAACGGTAAGTCACGCGACTTCTCAGACTTAGGGGGGGGTCGCCATACGACTTTGGTCCAATGCGGTGGACAGCTCCTCTTCCACCTGATCCTGAGCAGATGAGATGAACTGCATTCCCACGGCTGGGCTCTGTGGGCCGCTGCCGGTTTCGTGGACACGAAGAAAAGATCGTGACCAGAGAACAGGAGAGTGGATATGACGAGAGGGAAGTTCAGCCGTGAGTTCAAGATCGAGGCCGTAAGGCTGATGACGGACCGTAACCGCCCGTTTGTGACCGCAATTGATCAGGTGGCCACGGCCTGAGCAGCGGCGACCGGTGTCCAGCTCCAGGGCAAGAGCTCCTTGAGGCGGTTGATCTTGTGATCGCGGATGCGGTCGAGCACGTCGGCGAGATAGACCTGTGGATCGAGGCCGTTTCGCTTTGCTGTGTCGATGATCGTCATGGGGCGGGCCAGCCCATAGCGGAATGCGCGGGCGAGATCGCCTTTGCCGGGGATCCGCGTGAGCTGGGTTTCGGACCAGTCGAAGAAGGCCTCGACCTTTGGCGCGCTGTGCTTCTGTCGGAGCTATGCGGAACTTATGGGATCATGGAAGCCAAAGATGTTGTATAAATATGTCATGTTCCCGAGCGTAGCAGACCATGTGGGCTCATTTCAGGGCGGCTCTTGAGACCGCCACTTTCCCCCGGAAAAGAAAAACCCCGCCGGATTGGCAGGGTTCACAAGCGCTTCCTGAGCAGGGGGGCGTCAGCCGCCCCAGGACCGGATATCGCCGCAATCCATGTGGACGAAGTTCGACCGCGAATACTTGCCCACACCGCCACCGCGGCAGGCGATGGCCGCCTGTGCGATCTGGCCGACCGACCGCGACGACAGCCGCAGGTCCGCCGCCTGGCCGCGCACGTGCAGAGAATTGCGTGCCACACCGCGCGACCGCGACCGCAGCATGGCGTTGGTTTCGGGGCTGCGGTAGCCCGAGAGCAGCATGTAGGGTTCGTTCACATCGAGCAGGTTGTGCGCCGCTGCCATGATGTCGACGGTGCGGGTGTCGATGCGCGTCACGCCATCGGTGCGCCAGTCGCGCATGAAGTGGTTCACTTCCTTGAGCGCGTCCTTGATGTAATCGCCTTCGATCCAGTAGACCATGTCGATCCGTTCGCCGGTGCGCCCCGAATACATCCGGATGCGACGGATATCACCGGCGCCACGAAGGAAACCCGCCGCATTCGCGAAGGTGGGTGCTGCTGTGACCGCTGTTGCGGCGAAGGCTGCCAGAAGGCCGCGCCGGGTGAACCCGGTGGTCGCTGTCTTGTTCATGCCTGCGTCGTCCCGTAAGCTTAAGTCCTGCCTGCAACCGATGTTACGGTTGCCGTCGTTTCATCCCCCAGATGCAAAAGGTATGGCATAGGTCGATTCGTTCGCCAAGCCGTGAATTTTGCTACGCTCCTGTAACAAGGGTTTTCGGCGAATTTTCGCGCAGTGTTGCGGGCTTGCCCGGATTCGCCGCCCCCCGCGGCATTCCCGGTCTGCCCCGATGCACCGTCGAAAAAGTGTGTGGACAGAACCGGGCCGCATTGGCGAAAATCGGCGCGTAAGGGACAAGTCAAGGGGTTTACGGGATCATGACGGGACAGAAGGGCATGCGGCGCCTGCTGGGGGCGCTGCTTGGCGCGACGTTCGTGTTGGGCGCGGGCGAGGTGCCGGCGCAACAGATGACGGGGTTCAAGCAGGCGGTGGCCGAGGCGGCTTCGCGCGATGCCGACATCGCCGACTTCTATCGCGGGCACGATTTCCAGCCGATCTGGACCGATACCGACGCCGACGACACCGCCCGACGGCAGGCGCTCCTGACGGCGCTGATGCAGGCCGACCGACATGGCCTGCCGGTCGAGCGCTATGGGATGGACGACCTGATGGAGCGCATGCGCGCCGTGCGCAGCAGCCGCGATCTCGGCCTGCTCGAGGTCGAGATGTCGCGCGTCTTCCTGCAATATGCCCGCGATATCCAGACCGGCGCGCTGATCCCGTCGCGGATCGACGCCGATATCGTGCGCGACGTACCCTACCGCGACCGCGCCAGTTACCTTGCCATGATCGCGCGTGAGGATCCGGTCGATTTCATCGCCTCGCTGCCGCCCCAGACCATCGAATACCGTGCGCTTCTGGCGCAGAAGATCCGGCTCGAGGCGCGCATCGCCGAAGGCGGCTGGGGCCCGGCGGTGCGGGCGCGCGCCCTGGCCCCCGGCGATACGGGGGCCGATGTCGTGGCGCTGCGCGACCGGTTGATTGCGATGGGCTATCTCGCGCCCACGTCGAGGGCCGGCTATGACGCCGGTCTGCAGGCCGCGGTCAGCGCCTTCCAGCTTGCCCACGGACTCGAAGTGGACGGCATTGCGGGGCAGGGCACCATCGAGGAAATCAACGTCGATCCCCGCGCGCGGCTGCGCGCGATCATCGTGGCGATGGAGCGCGAACGCTGGCTGAACCGCGAACGCGGCGACCGCCATATCCTTGTCAACCTTGCCGATTTTCATGCCCGCATCATCGACCACGGGCATGAGACCTTCCGCACCCGGTCGGTCATCGGCAAGAACGTGCCCGACCAGCGCAGCCCCGAGTTTTCGGACGTGATGGAGCACATGGTCATCAATCCGAGCTGGTTCGTCCCCCGCTCGATCATCGCCAAGGAATACCTGCCCGCGCTGCAGCGCAACCCGAACGCGGTGCGCCACCTTGTCATCACCGATTCCCGCGGACGGGAAATCAACCGCGGCTCGGTCGATTTCTCGCGCTTCTCCAGCCGCAGCTTTCCCTTCGCCATGCGCCAGCCGCCGGGTGCCACGAATGCGCTGGGTCTGGTGAAGTTCATGTTCCCCAACGTGCACAACATCTATCTGCATGACACGCCGCAGAAGCATCTCTTCGCGCACGAGGTGCGGGCCTACAGCCATGGCTGCGTCCGGCTCGCCGATCCGTTCGACTTTGCCTATGCGCTTCTCGCCGCGCAGGAGGACGACCCCAAGGCCTATTTCCATCAGGTGCTCGACACGAACCGTGAAACGCAGGTCGATCTGAAAAAGCCGGTTCCGGTGCATCTGATCTACCGCACGGCCCAGACCAACGAACGCGGCCAGATCGAATATCGCCGGGATGTCTATGGCCGTGACGCCAAGATCTGGGAGGCGCTGAGCGCGGCGGGGGTGGCCCTTCCGGACATTCAGGGCTAAGCACCTGCGCGGCGGAACCTGCAACAAGGGATCGGAAGCCGCGATGCCCCATAGGCTCGACGAGATTGCCCGCGCCATCGGCGCGGCGTTCGCAGGCGACGGCGCGCTGGAGGTGACCGGCGTCGCCGAACCGGCCGGGGCCGGGCCATCCGATCTTGCCATGGCGCTGAAGCCCGAGTTCGCCGCGCAACTGGCTGCGGGCAGGGCGCAGGCTGCGGTCATGTGGGAGGGTGCGGACTGGGCCGCCCATGGTCTGCGAGGCGCGATCCTGCCGCGCAGGCCGCGCCACGCGCTGGCGGGGGTCTCGCGGCTCTTTGATCCTGGCCAGCATTTTGCGGACGGCATCCACCCGTCTGCCGTGATCGACCCCACCGCCGAACTGGGCGCGGATGTCCATGTCGGGCCTCTCTCGGTGATCGGGCCGCGGGCGCGGATCGGGGCGGGCACGCGGATCGGGCCGCAGGTCTTCGTGGGGGCCGACGCGGCGATAGGGCCGGATGGCTTCCTGCGCGAACAGGTCAGTATCGGGGCCCGCGCCCGCATCGGGGCGCGGGTGCATCTGCAACCGGGCGTGCGTCTCGGCGGCGATGGCTTTTCCTTCGTCACCCCCGAAATCTCGGGCGTCGAGGCGGCCCGCGCAAGCCTTGGCGATCAGGGCGACACGACCGCGCAGTCCTATGTGCGCATCCATTCGCTGGGCGCGGTCCAGATCGGCGACGATGTGGAGATCGGTGCCAACAGCACCATCGACAACGGCACTGTGCGTGACACCATCGTGGGCGACCGCACCAAGATCGACAACCTGGTCCAGATCGGCCACAACGTGATCCTGGGCGAGGATTGCCTGATCTGCGCCCATGCCGCCATCGCCGGATCGGCGCGCATCGGCAATCATGTCGTCCTGGGCGGCAAGGCGGGCGTCAGCGACAACATCGTGCTGGGCGACAGGGTGATCGTGGGGGGCGGCAGCATCGTTTTGTCGAACGTGCCCGCGGGCCGCGCGCTTCTGGGATACCCGGCCACGAAGATGGATGCGCAGATCGAAAGCTACAAGGCGCTGCGCCGTCTGCCGCGCCTGATGCGCGATGTCGCGGCGCTTCAGAAGGCGGTTTTCAAACGCGGTGACAGTGACTAAATCACGGGCAGAGCCGCAGCAGGGGACACGGCCATGAATGTGCAGGACAAGGTCATCGCCATCATCGCGGAACAGGCCGTGCTCGAACCTTCGGACGTGCGCGCGGACAGCACGCTGGAAGATCTCGGGATAGATTCACTCGGCCTTGTTGAGAGCATCTTCGCCATCGAGGAAGCCTTCGACATCCAGATCCCCTTCAACGCCAATGACCCCAAGGCCGGGGATTTCGACATCTCGTCGGTCTCGGCCATCGTCGCCGGGATCGAACGCCTGATCGCCGAAAAGACGGCGTAAGGGCCGCCGGTGAAACGCGTCGTCATCACCGGGGCGGGCACGATCAACGCGCTGGGGCATTCCGTTCCCGACACGCTGGAGGCCATGCGCGAAGGCCGCTGCGGGATCGGAGAGCTGGATTTCAGCGATGTCGACAGGCTGTCGATCCGCATCGGCGGGCAGGTGCGCGGGTTCGAGGCCGAAGGCCGCTTCAACCGCCAGCAGATATCGCTCTATGACCGCTTCACCCAGTTCACCCTGACCGCCGCGCGCGAGGCGATCGCGCAGTCGGGGATCGAGTTCACCGGGGACGAGGCGAACCGGTCCGGCGTCGTGCTGGGCACTGCCGGGGGCGGGGTGAGCACCTGGGATGAAAACTACCGCTCGGTCTATGAAGAGGGGAAGAACCGCGTCCATCCCTTCGTCGTGCCGAAGCTGATGAACAACGCCGCCGCCGCCCATGTGTCGATGGAATGGAACCTGCGGGGGCCATCCTTCACCGTCTCGACCGCCTGCGCGTCGTCGAACCACGCCATGGCGCAGGCTTTCGCCATGGTGCGGTCCGGCATGGCGCCCGCAATGATCACGGGCGGGTCGGAATCGATGATGTGCTTCGGCGGCATCAAGGCCTGGGAAGGGCTGCGCGTCATGTCGAAGGACGCCTGCCGCCCCTTCAGCGCGAACCGCAATGGCATGGTGCAGGGCGAAGGTGCCGGCATCTTCGTCTTCGAGGAGATGGAGCACGCGAAGGCGCGCGGCGCCGATATCCTCGCGGAAGTGGCGGGCTTCGCCATGTCCTCGGACGCATCCGACATCGTCATGCCGTCGAAACAGGGCGCCGCGCGCGCCATGGCAGGCGCGCTGAAGGATGCGGGGATCGACCGCGCGCAGGTGGGCTATATCAACGCCCATGGCACCGGCACGGCCGCCAACGACAAGACCGAATGCGCTGCAGTCGCCGATGTCTTCGGCCCCCATGCCGACCGGCTCATGATTTCCTCGACCAAGTCCATGCATGGGCATCTGATCGGCGGCACCGGCGCGGTGGAACTTCTGGCCTGCATCATGGCACTACGCGAGGGCGTCATCGCCCCCACTATCGGATATGAAGAACCCGATCCGGAATGCGCGCTCGACGTGGTGCCGAATGTCGCGCGCGAGGCGCAGGTCGAGGTCGCGATGTCGAACGCCTTCGCCTTCGGCGGCATGAACGCCGTTCTGGTCCTGCGGCGGGTGTGAAACGCGAAACCGCCGCGCCCGGGCGGGCGCAGCGGTTCTGAGCCCATACGGGCGCTGGTTCAGTTCGCTTCGAGCACGTCGGTCTTGTCATATCCGGCGGTGAAACCCACCAGCGACATGCGCAATTCGACCCGCTGATCGGGGGCAGGGGCAGGCACGATGGTCACGCGGGCTTGTTTCCCGCGCTTGAAGGCTTCGATATCCGCTTCGGTAAAGCCGATCTGCGCGACGCATCCCATCGGGCTGCAGAAGGAATAATTGTAGCGCTTGCCCTGGCCCTCATCGACGGCGATCGTGACCTGCGCGGTCAGCAGCGTCTCGAGCGGCACCACGATCGTGCCGCCTGCGACGGCCTGACCGCCACCTGCCAGCCGGAAGATCGAGATTTCGCCCATCGTGTTGCCCTGATCATCCTGCAGGAGCTGCAGCATCGAACAGGGATCGCTTTCGGCTTCGGTCTTGATGCAGGCGATGGTCCAGTCGCCCGAATCTTCGCGCGCATAGCGTTCGCCGAGCTGCGGCCCTTCGGGCGTGCCGAGATCGAGCTGCGGCGGTGTCGTGCCGGTCGTCTCTTCCGCGGGCTGCGTTTCGGTGGTCTGAGCCTGCGTCGCGACAGGCCCCGCAAGGGCCAGAAGCGTCAGAACAGGGACGGTCATCCAGTGCTTGATCATCGAACTCACATCGGTTGGTGACAGGTTGCGCGTCTCTAGCATGGGCGTGGGGGCATGTCAGGCACCAATCGACCTCGGGGGCGTTCACGCCCCTGTGACGGCGTCGCAGGCAAAGCCGGTCCCCTGAACGTGCAAAGGGGACCTTCCGGTCCCCTTCCTTGGCTTTTCTCCCCGTCGGACTGGCCGACTTAGTCATTAGGTGAAACGTTACGCCCGGGCCGGTCAGCGGTCAACAGGAATGCAGGGAAATCGGCGGAATGCGCGCGGTTTTTCTTCAAACATATTCACGCGGTAAGGAGTATTGACGCGACATGGCGTCAAAAAAGGGGCCGCGCCCGAAAGCGCGGCCAGTCTGACAGGGAGGAAGTCGTTTCCCCGGGACCGGGCCCCCGGGAAACAAGGGGACTTTCGCAGACAAAGGTTAAGTTTGTATGCTCGGTGCGGATTGCGGCAACATCAGGAGGCCCGGAGCGCGTGGACGGCACAATCTTTATTGGTGGCGGGGGGCCGGATTACGGCGCACCGCAGCATCTTCTGCTTGGATATGCAAACCGTCACGGTCTGATCGCGGGCGCCACCGGCACCGGCAAGACCGTCACGCTGCAGATCCTTGCGGAAGGGTTTTCGAGTGCGGGTGTGCCGGTCTTCATGGCGGATGTGAAGGGCGATCTCTCGGGCCTCGCCCGCGCGGGGAGCCCCGATCACAAGCTGCACAAGCCCTTCACCGAACGCGCGGCCAAGATCGGCTTTGCGGATTTCGGTTATCGGGCCTGTCCGGTCACCTTCTGGGATCTCTTCGGCGATCAGGGCCACCCGGTGCGCACCACGGTATCGGAAATGGGCCCGCTTCTTCTGTCACGGCTTCTGGAACTGAGCGAGGCGCAGGAAGGCATCCTCAACATCGTCTTCCGCGTCGCGGATGAAGAGGGCATGCCGCTGCTCGACCTCAAGGACCTTCAGGCGCTGCTGGTCTGGGCGGGCGAAGAGAGGGAACGGCTATCGCTGCGCTATGGCAACATCTCGGTCACCTCGATCGGCGCGATCCAGCGACGGCTTCTGGTGCTCGACACCCAAGGAGGATCGGCCTTCTTCGGGGAACCCGCGCTCGACCTCGCCGACCTGATGCGCACCGACGCGGACGGCCGCGGCATGGTGAACATCCTGGCCGCGGACAAGCTGATGGGCTCGCCCCGGCTTTATGCCACGTTCCTGCTGTGGCTCCTGTCGGAGCTGTTCGAGACGCTTCCCGAAGTGGGCGACCCGGACAAGCCGAAGCTCGTCTTCTTCTTCGACGAGGCGCATCTCTTGTTCGACGGCGCGCCCAAGGCGCTGGTCGACAAGGTGGAACAGGTGGCCCGCCTGATCCGGTCCAAGGGGGTGGGCGTCTACTTCATCACCCAGAACCCCGCCGATGTCCCCGAAGATATTCTCGGGCAGCTTGGCAACCGTGTGCAGCATGCATTGCGCGCCTTCACCGCGAAGGACCGCAAGGATCTCAAGCTGGCCGCGCAGACCTACCGCGACAATCCCCGCTTCCCGACCGAAGAGGCGATCCGCGAGGTCGGCGTGGGCGAGGCGGTGACCTCGATGCTCGAACGCAAGGGCATTCCGGGCGTGGTGGAACGCACGCTGATCCGCCCGCCATCGTCCCATCTGGGCCCCATCGCGCCGGAGGAACGCCGGACGATCCTGTCGGCCTCGCCCATGGCGGGCAAGTACGACCGGACGCTTGACCGCCGCTCGGCCTACGAGATCCTGCAGGAACGTGCCACCGAGGCCGCCCGCGCGGCGGAAGAGGCCGAAGCCCATGCCGAAGCCGAAGCGCAGGCGCAGCGGGAATTCAACGCCGCGCGGCGCTACAGCGGCACAAGGGTGGAGCGCTCCACGTCGCGGCGCTCCTCAGACCCGGGCTTCGGAGAGGCGATGACTCGCATGGTGGTGAAGGAACTGACCGGCACCACCGGGCGGCGCATCGTGCGCGGCATTCTGGGCGGGCTCTTCAAGGGCCGCTGAAATGCACCCCGGTCCTTCTTCGGGTTCACAAATATCCCGGGGAGCGCGAGGGGCAGAGCCCCTCGCCCTCACTTCTCGGGCATTAGGCCCCGCGGGCTGAACCGCAGCACCAGAAGCAGGATCAGACCCATGGTGAAGAGCCGCATATGCGCGGCATTCTCCAGCAGGTGGTCCTTCAGCCAGCTGCCATCGGCCATGCCGGAGGTGACAATCGACATCAGCCAGATGCCGATCGGTTCCACCTGCACCCAGAGGAACCAGATCAGGAACCCGCCCAGCACGGCGCCGAAATTGTTGCCCGACCCTCCCACGATCACCATCACCCAGATCAGGAAGGTGAAGCGCAGCGGCTGGTAGGACCCGGGCGTCAGCTGACCGTCCAGCGTGGTCATCATCGCGCCCGCGATCCCGCAGATGGCCGAGCCCAGCACGAAGATCTGCAGGTGCCGCGCGGTGACGTCCTTGCCCATCGCCTCGGCCGCGGTTTCGTTGTCGCGGATGGCGCGCATCATGCGGCCCCAGGGCGATTTCAGCGCCAGCTGCGCCATCACCAGAATGATGATCAGCACCGCCGTGAAGAGAAGCGAATACCCCAGCTTTACATAGATCGACGACGCAGTCACCGGATCGAACCCCATGCCGGTGACGCGGTCCACGAAGGCGGGGTCGTTCTGCAGATCGACCTCGAAGGGTACGGGGCGGGGCAGACCGATCACGTTCTTCACGCCGCGCGCCAGCCAGTCCTCGTTCTTGAGAACGGCGATGACGATCTCGGCGATGCCCAGCGTCGCGCTGGCCAGATAATCCGACCGCA
>CAZNMV010000094.1:0-9578 GCA_964573835.1 uncultured Aestuariivita sp.
AGTTGGCCATCACGTTGGTCGACGAACCCGGTGCCGTGACCCCAATCTTCTTGCCCTCCAGGTCGGCCACGGTCTTGAAGCCCATCCTCGTCTTCGGGTTCACGCCGGGGCAGTCCACATCGCTGTCGGGCGCGCAGAACGGGGGCGTGTTCCTCGGCATGGTTCTGGTCGGCGTGGCCGCCACCGGGTTGCGCATCGGATCGCTGCGCAGCTGGGTGATCGCCGGGTGCCTCGGGTCGGCCGGCATGCTTGCGGTGATCACGCTTCTGGGCACGATCGGGCCGGGCGCGCCTCTGGTCGCGGCGGTTGCGGGGCTGGGGTTCTTCAACGGCATGTTCGCCGTCGCCGCGATCGGGTCGATGATGGCGCTGGCCGGTCAGGGCCGGGCATCGCGGGAAGGCACGCGCATGGGTCTCTGGGGTGCGGCGCAGGCCATCGCGGCGGGCTTCGGCGGGCTGGCGGGCGCGGCCTCGGCCGACATGCTGCGCCGCGTCTTCGACAGCGACGCCACCGCCTTCGGCGCGGTCTTCCTTGCCGAAGCCGTCCTTTTCGTTCTTGCCGCCCTCATGGCCCTGCAGGTCATGGAGCGGCGCGTGCAACCGTCAGCGGACCTCGTTCCGGGAGAGTGAAGCCATGTATGATGTCGTCGTCGTCGGCGGAGGCCCGTCGGGTGCCACCGCAGCGGAAGACCTGGTGCGGTCGGGCCACAAGGTGGCGCTTCTGGACCGCGAGGGGCGGATCAAGCCCTGCGGCGGAGCGATCCCGCCGCGCCTGATGCAGGATTTCAACATCAGCGAAGCCCAGCTTGTCGCCAAGGTGAACACGGCGCGCATGATCTCGCCCACCGGGCGGACGGTGGATATCCCCATCGAGAACGGCTTCGTCGGCATGGTCGACCGCAAGGACTTCGATCCCTTCCTGCGCGCCCGCGCCGCCGAAGCCGGGGCCGAATACATCGTCGGCACCTTCCTGCGGATCGAACGTGAAGGCAGCCATCGCCGCGTGATCTACCGCGACAAGGCGACAGGCGAGGAACGCGAGCTGCCCACGCGCCTTATCATCGGGGCGGACGGCGCGCGCTCGCGCGTCGGCAAGGCCGAGGTCGAAGGCTGGGACAAGATCCCTTACGTGCTGGCCTATCACGAGATCATCAAGGCCCCGCCCAAGAACGACGTCTATGACCCGGTGCGCTGCGACGTGATCTATGACGGCGCGATCAGCCCCGATTTCTATGGCTGGGTCTTCCCGCATGGCGACAGCGCCAGCGTGGGCATGGGCACGGGCCTGACGAATGTCGACCTGAAGGAAGCCACCGCCGCCCTGCGCGCGGCAAGCGGCCTTGCCGATTGCGAAACGCTGCGCCGCGAAGGTGCGCCCATCCCGCTTCACCCGCTTGATCGCTGGGACAACGGGAAGGACACGGTCCTGTCGGGCGATGCCGCAGGGGTCGTCGCGCCGTCGTCAGGTGAAGGCATCTACTACGCCATGGTGGGCGGCCGCGTCGCCGCCACGGCCTGCGCCGCGACGCTGGCTTCGGGCCGGATCAAGGACCTGCAGCTTGCGCGCAAGCTGTTCATGCGCGAACACAAGACGGTGTTCCGGGTGTTGCAGTCGATGCAGAATGCCTATTACCGGTCGGACATGCGGCGCGAACGCTTCGTGTCGCTGTGTCATGACATCGACGTGCAAAGGCTGACCTTCGAGGCCTACATGAACAAGAAACTCGTCAAGGCGCGGCCCATGGCGCATATCAAGATCGGGATCAAGAACCTGGCCCACCTGACGGGGCTGGTCGCGCCGGAACGGACATGAGCATTCTCATCCCGGCCTGGGTAAACGGCGAACTGACACCTGTCGACAAGCTCGAGGCGCACCGCAAAGGGCTGCGCCACAAGGCAGTGTCGGTCTTTGTCATCCGGGGAACCGAGGTGCTGATGCAGCGCCGGGCGATGGGCAAGTATCACACGCCCGGGCTTTGGGCGAATACCTGCTGCACCCATCCCGACTGGAACGAGGACCCCGCCGCCTGCGCCGTGCGCCGCCTGCGCGAAGAACTGGGGATCACCGGGCTTTATCCCGAACACCGTCACCGTCTGGAATACCGCGCCGATGTCGGAAACGACCTGATCGAACACGAAGTGGTCGATGTATTCCTTGCGCGCGCCGGGTCCGGTCTGACGGTTGCGCCGAACCCCGACGAGGTGATGGACACGCGCTGGATCGACTATCACGATCTTCTGGCGGAAGTGGCCCGGCACCCCGAGCGGTTCACGCCCTGGCTGAAGATCTATCTGTCGGATTATTCCGACATGATTTTCGGCCCCGACCTGATGATCGCCGCACGCGGCTGATCGGGTCTTGATCCCCCGCGCCCGGGCTGGTTCAGTGCCGCCCGGGAGGACACCTCGCATGACCGTTCTGATCGCTGGCGCCGGGATCGCCGGCCTGACCCTTGGCCTGACGCTGCACCAGATCGGCGTGCCGTTCCGCATCTATGAGAGCGCGCGCGAGATCCGCCCGCTGGGCGTGGGCATCAACATCCAGCCCAATGCCGTGCGCGAATTGTTCGATCTGGGCCTGCAGCCGGTGCTGGACGCGACCGGCGTGCGCACGCGGCAATACGGGTTCTATTCCAAGCTCGGCAAGACGATCTGGGAAGAACCGCGCGGCACATGGGCGGGCTATGCCTGGCCGCAATTCTCGATCCACCGGGGGCGGCTGCAGGTGATGCTTTACGAGGCGCTGAAGGCCCGTGCCGGGGCCGATTGCGTGGTCACCGGCGCCCGCGCCATGGGGTTCGAGACCGGGCCGCACGGCGCGGTCCTGCATCTGGACACCGGGCCGGTCGAAGGGGCGCTGATCGTCGCCGCCGACGGTATCCATTCGGCGCTGCGCGCGCAGATGGTCCCGCAGGAAGGGGCGCCGAAATGGAACGGCGCGATCCTGTGGCGCGGCACGACGCGGGCCGCGCCCTTCTTCGGCGGCGCGTCCATGGCGCTGGTGGGGCATGACATGCAGCGGATCGTGGCCTATCCGATCTCGGACCCGGACGAGAACGGCGAGGTGGTGATGAACTGGATCGCCGAATTGCGCGTGGACCCGGCGCAGGGCTGGCGGAAGGAAGACTGGAACCGCAAGGCCGACCTTGCCGATTTCCGCCCCGAATTCGAAGATTGGCGCTTTGGCTGGCTGGACGCGCCCGCGCTGATCGACGGCGCGGCCGAGGTGCTGGAATACCCGATGGTCGACCGCGATCCGCTGGATGTCTGGACGCAGGGCCGGGTCACGCTGATGGGCGACGCGGCCCATGCGACCTATCCCGTGGGGTCCAACGGGGCGAGCCAGGCGATCGTCGATGCCCGCATGATCGGGGCGAAGATCCTCGAACTCGGGCTGACGCCCGAGGCGCTTCTGGCCTATGAGGACGTGATGCGGCCGCTTGCCAATGGCGTGGTGCGCGCGAACCGCGCAGGCGGCGGCCCGGATGCGGTGCTGCAGCGGGTCGAAGACCTTTGCGGTGGCGATTTCGGGGTGATCGACGAGGTGATCCCGCAGGCCGATCTCGCCGCGCATGCGGCGAAATACAAGACGATCTCGGGCTTTTCCATCGAGGCACTGAACGCGCGGCCCCGGACGATTCCGGAAGGCGCGCGGGTCGCGCTGTAGCGGGGTCGCTGGCCCTCTGTCGCGGTTAGACCATCTGCGCCGCCGCCACCGCGCGCTTCCAGCGGGCATAATCGGCCTCGCGCCCGGCTTCGTCCTGCACCGGCGTGAACCGTCGGTCCGCGGCCCAACCGGCGGCGAATTCCTCCATCTCCGGATAGACCCCCGCCCGCATCCCGGCGAGCCACGCCGCGCCCAGCGCGGTCGTCTCGACCATGCGGGGCCGGTCGACCGGGGCACCCAAGAGATCGGCCAGCCGCTGCATCGTCCAGTCGCTTGCCGCCATGCCGCCATCGACGCGCAGCACCGTGTCGCCAGTGCCCGCCCAGTCGGCGCGCATCGCCTCGACCAGGTCACGGGTCTGGAACGCCACGCTGTCGAGCGCGGCGCGCGCAAACTCTGCAGGGCCCGAGTTGCGCGTCAGCCCGAAGACGGCGCCCCGGCAATCGGGGTTCCAGTAAGGCGCGCCGAGGCCGGTGAAGGCGGGCACGATGGTGACCGTCTGGCCCGGGTCGGCGCGCTGCGCGAGATCGCCCGAGGCGGCAGCGCTGTCGATGATGCCCAGCCCGTCGCGCAGCCACTGCACCACCGCGCCCGCCACGAAGATCGACCCTTCAAGCGCATAGGTGCGCTGCCCGTCCAACTGGTAAGCGATGGTGGTCAGAAGCCGGTTGCCGGACGCGACCGCCTGATCACCGGTGTTGAGAAGCGCGAAACACCCCGTGCCATAGGTCGACTTCATCATCCCGGGCGCGAAGCAGGCCTGCCCGATGGTCGCCGCCTGCTGGTCGCCCGCCACCCCCAGAATGGGGATTGGCCCGCCCAGCAAATCCGGATCGGTGACCCCGAAATCAGATGCGCAGTCGCGCACCAGCGGCAAGAGCGACAACGGGATGCCCAGCAGATCGGCGATGTCGGGGCACCAGCGGCCCTTATGGATGTCGTAAAGCATCGTGCGCGAGGCATTGGTCGCATCGGTCGCGTGCACGCGCCCCCCCGTCAGCCGCCAGATCAGGAAGCTGTCGATCGTCCCGAAGGCCAGATCGAGACCGCGGGCGTCGCCCGCCCGATCGAGAATCCACGCGACCTTCGTGGCCGAAAAGTAAGGGTCCAGCAAAAGCCCGGTGCGCGCGGTGATCATCTCCCCATGCCCGTCGGCCCGGAGCCGGGCACACAAATCGGCGGTGCGCCTGTCCTGCCAGACGATGGCGTTGTGCACGGGTTTGCCGGTGACCCGGTCCCAGATCACGGTCGTTTCGCGCTGGTTGGTGATCCCGATGCCGGCGATGTCCCTCGCGGTGACGCCCGCCTGTTCCATCGCCGCGCGGCAGGTGGACAGCGTGGTGTCCCAGATTTCCTCGGGGTCGTGTTCGACCCAGCCCGAGGCCGGATAGATCTGCCGGAATTCCTGCTGGGCCACCGAGACCACCTGCATGGCGGCGTCGAAGAGGATGGCGCGGCTCGATGTCGTGCCCTGGTCGATGGCCAGAATGTAGGTCATGCGCGTCTCCTCCCCCGGTGCAGTCTAGGACAGGTTCTGCACCGCGAACCAGTCTTCGAGTGCCTGCACCTGCTCTGGCCTGAGCCGCAGCCCCAACTTGCTGCGCCGCCAGATCACATCCTGCGCGCTCCGCGCGAATTCGCGGGTGATGAGCCAGCGCAATTCCGCCTCGGTCAGGGTCGCGCCGAAGTCGCGGCCCAGATCGGCGGCCTGCGACGCGCCGCCCAGAACCTGCGCTGCCTCGGTCCCATAGGCGCGGACAAGGCGCGCGGCCCAGTCTTCGGTGAGAAACGGGTGGCCCGCACGCAGCCGGTAGATGAGATCCGGCACCCCATCATGCGGGAAATCGCCGCCGGGCAGGGCCGCGCCCGCCGTCCAGGGGCCTTTGGCCACTGGCAGGCAGTCGCCGATCTTCGCAAGCGCCGCCTCGGCCAGACGGCGGTAGGTGGTGATCTTGCCGCCGAAGACATGCAGCACCGGCACGCCCGCCAGGTCGAGCGACAGGACATAGTCGCGCGTCGCCGCCGTCGCCGAACTTGCCCCGTCGTCATAAAGCGGCCGCACGCCGGAATAGCGCCAGACGATATCGGCGCGCGTCAGCTCGCGCGCGAAATAGCGCGATGCAAAGGCCAGAAGGTAGTCGGCCTCGGCATCGGTGCATTGGGGGGCTGTGCCGGGGTCGGGATGGTCCTGATCGGTGGTGCCGATCAGGGTGAAGTCGCGTTCATAAGGGATGGCGAAGATGATGCGCCCGTCAGGGCCTTGGAAGAAATAGGCGCGGTCGTGCTCGAACAGGCGGCGCGTCACGATGTGGCTGCCGCGCACAAGGCGCACCGCCTCGCGGCTGTTCGACCCGATGACGCCGCGCAGCGTCTCGCCTACCCAGGGGCCTGCGGCGTTCACCAGCATCCGCGCCCGGAAGTCCCCGCCGGTGGTGGTGATGTGCCACAGATCGCCGTCGCGGCGCGCCGCGGTCACCTTGGTGCGCGTCAGGATGCGCGCGCCCCGCGCCTGCGCGTCGCGGGCATTCAGGACGACAAGGCGCGAATCCTCGACCCAGACGTCGGAATACTCGAACGCGCGGGTGAATTCGGGGCGCAGGGCCTTGCCCGCCGGATCGCGCGTCAGATCGAGGCTGCGCGTGCCGGGCAGGATCTTCCGCCCGCCCATGTTGTCATACAGAAACAGCCCCGCCCGGATCATCCAGGCCGGACGCCGCCCTTTCAGCCACGGCATGACGCGCGACAAAAGCCGCGCCGCGGGGGTTTCGGTATCGAAGCGCATCTGCGGCGACAGGGGCAGGACGAACCGCATGGGCCATGCGATATGCGGCATGGCGCGCAAGAGCACCTCGCGTTCTTCCAGCGATTCGCGGACCAGGCGGAATTCGAAGAAATCGAGATAGCGCAGCCCGCCATGAAAGAGCTTGGTCGAGGCCGACGACGTCGCGCTGCCAAGGTCGCCCATCTCGGCCAATGTCACCGACAGGCCGCGCCCTGCCGCGTCGCGTGCGATGCCGCAGCCATTGATGCCGCCGCCTATGATGAACAGGTCGCAAGGGTCCGCCATGCCCCTTATCTGGCGCGAAATGCATGAACGTTCCACGGAAAAGCGCGCTTGACGCTGCGTGCCGGGGGCACAAGGGTCGGGCAAGGCGGAAGGAACGGACATGCTGGATCGGAACGGGCCCCTGCAGGGCGTGCGGGTGGTGGAACTGGCGGGGCTGGGGCCGGGGCCCTTTGCCTGCATGATGCTCGCCGACATGGGGGCAGAGGTGGTGCGCGTGGCGCGCCCGGGGCTGAAGCCGCTCTTCGGGATCGATCAGAAGTTCAACCTCTATGACCGGTCGCGCCGGTCGGTGGAGCTGAACCTGCGCGATGCGGGTGACCGCGATACGGCGCTCTCCCTCATCGACCGGGCCGAGATCGTGATCGAGGGTTATCGCCCCGGCGTGATGGAGCGGCTGGGCCTTGCGCCAGATACGCTCATCGCCCGCAACAAGCGGCTGGTCGTGGGCCGGATGACCGGCTGGGGGCAGGACGGCCCTTTGCGTGACCGCGCCGGGCATGACATCGACTACATGGCGATTTCCGGTGCGCTCTGGGCGATCGGGCCGGGGGATGCGCCGCCGCCGCCGCCGCAGAACATCGTGGCCGATCTGGCGGGCGGGGGCATGATGATGGTGGCGGGGGTTCTCGCCGCGCTGACCCATGCGCGGGCGACCGGGCAAGGGCAGGTGGTGGACACGGCCATGTCGGACGGGGCCGCGTTGATGATGGTGATGCAATACGGGCTGAAGGCGGCAGGCATCGGCCATGACGGCGCGCGGGGTGCGGACATCCTGAACGGAGGCGCCGCCTGGTATCGCTGCTATGCCACGAAGGACGGCGGATACATCGCCATCGGCGCGATCGAGCCGCAGTTTTTTGCCGCTCTGCTGCAGGCGCTTGGCCAGGCGGACGATCCCGTCTTCGCCGATCAGTACGGGCCGCACGGTCAGGCCACGATGCATGCCGCTCTCGAGACGATCTTCGCGGGCAAGACACGCGCCGAATGGGCGGCGATCCTCGAACCGCTCGACGCCTGCGCGGCACCGGTCCTGTCGATGTCCGAGGCACCCGATCACCCCCACAACCGCGCGCGAAGCACCTTCGTCGAGACGGACGGGATCGTGCAGCCCGGCGCCTGCCCCCGCTTCTCCGCCACGCCCTGCGATCCGCCGACCCATGGCGATGCAGGCCGCATGACCCCGCAGGAGGCGCTTGACCGCTGGGCCCGGTAGCGACGCGCAAACGCCCTTGTGTGAATCCGGTCTTTGGCCAAGACTGACAGCGACGGGCCCGGAACCGGGCCGCGACAACCGTCAGGGAGAGACCGCATGATCCGTTTCACCACCCGTTTTGCCCTTGCCGCGTCGGTGGCGCTGGCCGCCGGCCTTGGCGCGGCGCAGGCGCAGCAGACCGACATCACCGTGGCGATGCAGCTTGAACCCCCGCATCTCGACCCGACCAGCGCGGCCGCGGGGGCCATCGACAGTGTGCTCTATTCCAACGTCTTCGAAGGGCTGACGCGCTTCGCCAGTGATGGGTCGATCATTCCCGGACTGGCTGAAAGCTGGGAAATCTCGGATGACGGGCTGGTCTATACCTTCCGGCTGCACGATGGCGTCACCTTCCACGACGGCACCACGATGGATGCCGAGGACGTCAAGTTCAGCCTTGACCGCGCCCGCGCCGAAGACAGCGTGAACGCACAGAAGGCGCTGTTCGCCGGGATATTGGATGTGACAGTCATCGACCCGCTGACCGTTCAGGTCACGCTGGCGGAACCGAATGGCCTGTTCCTCTTCAACATGGCCTGGGGCGATGCCGTGATCGTGGCGCCGGAATCGATCGAAGGGATCAAGCAGACGCCCGTCGGCACCGGCGCCTTCCGCTTCGTCGAATGGGTGCAGGGCGACCGCGTCGTGCTTGAAAAGAACCACGCCTACTGGGGCGCGCCTGCCAAGCTCGAGAATGTGACGTTCAAGTTCATCAGCGATCCGACTGCGGCCTTCGCGGCGATGATGGCCGAGGATGTCGACGTCTTCGCGGGCTTCCCCGCGCCCGAGAACCTGCCGCAATTCGAAGCCGATCCACGGTTCCAGGTGCTGGTCGGATCGACCGAGGGCGAGACGATCCTGTCCACCAACAACCTCCAACCCCCATTCGACAACATCAAGGTGCGCCAGGCGCTGGCCCATGCCATCGACCGGCAGGCGATCATCGACGGTGCGATGTTCGGATACGGCACACCCATCGGCACCCATTTCGCGCCGCATCACCCGGCTTATGTCGATCTGACCGCGCAATCGGCCTTCGACCCCGACAAGGCGAAGGCGCTGCTGGCCGAGGCCGGTTTCCCCGACGGGTTCGAGACGACGCTGCACCTGCCGCCACCCTCCTACGCGCGGCGCGGGGGCGAGATCATCGCGGCGCAGCTGGCCGCGGTGGGCATCAAGGCCGAGATCATCAATGTCGAATGGGCCCAGTGGCTGGAAACCGTGTTCACCGGCAAGAATTTCGGCCTGACCATCGTCAGCCATACCGAACCGATGGATATCGGCATCTATGCGCGGCCCGAATATTACTTCCAGTACGACAACCCGGTCTTCCGGGATCTGATGGCGACGCTGAACGGCACGACCGATCCGGCGCAGCGGACCGAGCTGTTGCAGCAGGCGCAGAGGATGATCGCGGATGATTACGTGAACGGCTACCTGTTCCAGCTGGCCGCACTGAGCGTGGCGAAGGCGGGGGTGCAGGGCCTCTGGTCGAATGCGCCGACGCAGGCGACCGACCTGACAGCGGTGAGCTGGGCAAACTGAGCCCGTTTTTCGACGCGAAAAACGGCCCGGAAACCGACGCGGTTTCCG
>CAZNMV010000095.1:0-9529 GCA_964573835.1 uncultured Aestuariivita sp.
CGGCTCATGGCCCCGGGCGAGACGCCGGACGGGGAGTGAGGGAGGGGGGGCTCTGCCCCCCGGCCTGCGGCCTCCCCCCGGGATATTTGTGACCCGAAGAAGCAGGGGACCCGCGCTCAGACGGGCAGTGGCGCGCCGACGCTGCGGATCGACTTGCGCCAGAACCGCAGCATCAGAAGGACCCCCGCGCAGGCAAGCCCCGCGACGAGCCCGAGCCAGATGCCGATCCCGCCGAGCCCGAGCGGAAAGCCGAGGATATAGGAGGCGGGCATGCCCACCGCCCAGTAGCTGAGAGCCGCGATGATCATGGGTTGGCGCGTGTCCTGCACGCCGCGCAGAAGCCCCAGCGCGATGACCTGCGCGCCGTCCACCAGCTGGAACAGCGCCGCGACCGCCAGCAGGCCGATCCCCGTCGCGATGATCTCGGGCGCGGCAGGGTCGCCGTCTTCGAGAAAGACCGCGATCAGCGGTTCGGGAAAGACGAGGAAGGCGGCGATCGTCACCAGTGCGGCGGCAAGCGAGAGCCCGATCGCCGCATGCCCTCCGCGCGCCATCTGCACCCGGTCGCCCAGCCCGAAGGCGGTGCCCGCCCGCACCGTCGCCGCGTTCGACAGCCCCAGATGCAGCATGAAGGCGGCCGAGGCCAGCTGCACCGCGACGCCATGCGCGGCCAGGGGCACGGTGCCGAGCCAGCCCATCATCATGGCGCTCGCGGCAAAGAGCGAGACTTCCGACAGGCTGGTCAATCCGATGGGCAGGCCGAGGCGGAAGACGCGGGAGAACATCTCCCAATCCGGGCGCCAGAGCCGCCGGAACAGGTTGTGCTGCGGGAAGGCCACGATCGCATAGATCACCACCCCCAGCAGCGACACGCCCTGCGTCAGGATCGACGCGATCGCCGCCCCCGTCAGCCCCAGTTCCGGCGCGCCCCAGTTGCCGAAGATCAGCGCCCAATTGGCCACGCCGTTGACCAGCGCCGCCACGACCAGCGCCCAGAGCACGATCTGCGTCCGCTCCATCGCGGCGAGGTAGGACTTGATCACCATGACGAGAAGCGCGGGGAAGATGCCCCAGCCCGCCACCCGCAGATAGGCGGCCGCATCGGCAGCGACGCCCGGGTCCTGCCCCAGCGCCAGCAGGATCGGTTCGGAAAACCACAGAAGCGGCATGGACAGGGCCGCAAACAGCACTGACAGCCAGAGCCCCATGCGCGTGACGCGGCGCAGGCTCGTCTCGTCGCCTTCGGCGGCAAAGGTCGCGACCATGGGCATGACTGCCCAGGCGAACCCCGTCCCCATCAGGAAGAGCACGAAGAAATACGTCCCCGCCAGCGTGATCGCCGCCAGAGCCTCGACCCCGTACCAGCCCAGCATCACCGCATCGGTCAGCCCGATGGCGAACTGCGCCAGATGCCCGCCGATCAGCGGCAGGCCCAGCGCCAGAATGGCGCGGACATGGGCGGTGTAGGTGATCGTCTCGCGGGCCATGATCCAGCGCTAGACCGAACCGCGCGCGGCGGCAAGCCTGTCAGATCAGGCGCAGCGTCACCTGCATCGCCGCCACCGCGATGACAAGGCCCGCAGCCAGCTCCAGCACCGCGGTCGCCCGCAGCGCGCCCTGCCCGTCAAAGCGCTGCAGCGCGCCTTCGCGGAAGAGCACCGCCGCCAGCGCCACAGCCACCGTGACGCAGGCGGTGCCCAGCGCCATGGCCAGCGTTCCCGCGATGCCCGCCGCGGCGATCCCCATCTGCCAGGTCAGGATCAGCAGGAAGATCGCGCCGGTGCAGGGCCGCGCCGCCACCGCCCCGACCACCGCCAGCGCGTCGCGCAGCGAGGTGACGCGCGCCGCCTCTTCCGCCGTCGGCCCGTGGCGGTGGCCGCAGGTGTCGCAATGGCCATCGGCCCCATGGTCATGGGAATGCGCCGCCCGCAACGACCAGAGCCGCCGCGCCCCGCGCCAGGCCAGCCACAGCCCCACCGCCGCGATCAGCCCATAGGACAGCGGCGCAAAGACCCCTTCCGCCGCGCCCACCATCCGCTCGCGCCCCCAGCCCAGAAGGCTCAGCGCGCCATAGACGAGCAGGACCGCCGTGCCCGCCTGCGCCAGCGACGCGGCCAGCGCCAGACCCGAGAGCCGCAGCACCGGCACCCGCCGCGCCACGCCATAGCCGCCGATCACCAGCTTGCCATGGCCCGGCCCCGCCGCGTGAAAGACGCCGTAAGCGAAACAAAGTCCCATCAGCGCGGCCATCGCGCCCGGATCGCCCGCGCGCAGGGCGCGCAGCGCGCGCGCCATGGCGTTTTGCGCATCGCGCTGCCCTTCGGCGGCGGCGCGCGCCACGTCGTCTGCCCCGCCGAAGCCCCAAAGCCAGACCGCCAGCGCCGCGACCGCCGCGGCCCCCGCCCAGATCAGCCCGCGCATCGGATCACGACCGTGTCGGCAAAGGCCTCGCCCACTTCGGGAAAGGCGTCCTCGACCTGGTCCGCCGGTGTCGCGTAAAGCAGCTCCTCCACCAAGCTGTAGGCGCGGTCGAGATTGGCGGGCGTCACCTGCGCGGCGCAGCCGCCCGTGACGGTGACGCCGCCAGACAGGTCATAGGCGGTATAGAAGGTCGGGTCATAGGCCCGCAGGACCAACCCCTCGGCGGTCACCGGTTCGGCCAGCGGGCGGAAATGGGTCGTCACGATCTGTCCGTTATGCACCTTCACGCCCCGCCCCTCGGGCGCGCCGAGCCGCACCGACACCTCGCCCGCCGTCAGGTAGAGATCGCCTTCGAACCCCTCGATCCAGTTCAGATCGAACCCGTCGAGGAACTGCAACTCCTCCGCCGTCAGCTCGCCGTCATAGTCGCTGTCGAGCCGCAGGTCCTCGAAGGTGAGCATGGTGTAAAGCTCGTCATAGGCCCAGCGCACCTCGACCCCGGTGGCGTGGCCCGTCTCGTCGATGACCAGCGTCAGCGCGGTCTGGATGAAGATATGCGGATGCGCCGCCCCGGCCACGGGTGCGCCCGCCGCCAGAACGGCCAGCAGAGCAGGACGGGCAAGGCGCGGCAGAAGCATCATGGGCGGAAATGTATGTCCTGCCCCTGCCCCGCGCAAGCGCGCGGCCTAGCGGGTTGCGCGGGTATCGGGGTGCAGCGCGGTGCCCAGGATATGGTCCGAGCGCTGGATCACATGATGCGCCTGCCCCACGATCAGCGGATCGGGCTGGCCCACCAGCGCCGCATCCTTGCCCGGATAATCGAGCGAGGCGAGGAAATGCTTCATGCAGTTGATCCGCGCGCGTTTCTTGTCGTTCGACTTCACCACCGTCCAGGGCGCGTCGGCGGTGTCGGTGTAGAAGAACATCGCCTCTTTCGCCTCGGTATAGTCGTCCCATTTGTCGAGGCTCGCCTTGTCGATGGGCGACAGCTTCCATTGCTTCAGCGGATCGGTCTCGCGCGCGAGAAAGCGGCTGCGCTGTTCGTCCTGCGTGACCGAGAACCAGTATTTGTAAAGCCTTATGCCCGAGCGCACGAGCATGCGTTCGAGCTCGGGCGTCTGGCGCATGAATTCGAGGTATTCGTTCGGCTGGCAGAAGCCCATGACCCGCTCGACGCCCGCGCGGTTGTACCAGGAGCGGTCATAGAAGACCATTTCGCCGCCCGTGGGCAGGTGCTCGATATAGCGCTGGAAATACCATTGCCCGCGTTCCACGTCGGACGGCTTGTTCAGCGCCACGACCCGCGCGAAGCGGGGGTTGAGATGTTCCATGTAGCGCTTGATCGTGCCGCCCTTGCCGGCCGCGTCGCGCCCTTCGAAGAGGATCACGAATTTCTGCCCCGTCTCCTGCGCCCAGAGCTGCACCTTCAGGAGTTCGGCCTGAAGCTGCGCCTTGATCGCCTCGTATTCGGCGCGGCCCATGCGGCTGCGATAGGGATAGCGGCCCGTCTCGAAGGCGCGGCGCACCTCGTCGGCCGTGGGCACATGCGGCGACGGCGTGCGGCGGCGCGCCGGGCGCGCGACATCAGGCGCGGCTGTCGAAGGGGTGGTGGCGTCAGCCACGGCGGCGGTGGCGTCGAGGGTGGTGTCGGTCATGGCTGTCCCGTCTTTTCCTGTCATGTGCAGGGGTTTCCTTGCACGGATCGCACGGGCCTGCGTTGACATGGCGCAAACCTGCGCGAAGATCACCGCCATGACGCAGAACCGCATCGACCGCCGCGACGCGACCGTGCCGCCCCTTGTGCCCGCAGCCCATCCCGTGGGCTTCCGCACGCTGACGCTGCCCGGCCCGCAGGGCCGCAGCCTGCCCTGCGGGCTCTGGTATCCGGCTGCCACCGGAACATTGCCCGGCATCGTTTATGAGACGCTGATCCGCGACGGTGTGACGCCCGTGCGCCTTCACGGCAGCGCCTGCGACGGGGCCACGCCCGCACCGGGGCAACGGCCCCCGCTGGTGATCCTGTCGCATGGATATCCCGGGAACCGGTTTCTTCTGTCGCATCTGGGCGAAGCGCTGGCCGCGCGCGGCTTTGCCTGCGCC
This sequence comes from uncultured Aestuariivita sp., assembly GCA_964573835.1. Classification (GTDB taxonomy): domain Bacteria; phylum Pseudomonadota; class Alphaproteobacteria; order Rhodobacterales; family Rhodobacteraceae; genus JAGYKE01. Next base: position 4,522 of record CAZNMV010000095.1, read on the forward strand.
GCGATCGACCATCCGGGCAGCACCTATGACGACCAGCGCGGCTTTTCCGAAACGCTTTGTTTTCGCCCCCTCGACCAGCGCGCCGCGCTCGACGCGCTGGCGCGAGAGGCCGGGGTCGACGCGTCCCGCACTGCCGTGATCGGCTATTCGATGGGCGGCTATGGCGCGCTCGTCTTCGGGGGCGCGGGGCTGACGCAGGCGGCGGTGGACGAAGACTGGCCCGGCCCCGCGATGGACCTTTCCCGCCACCAGGCAGGCAGCGCCACCCATGCCGACTTGTGCGACCCCCGGGTAAAGGCCGTGGTCGCCATCGGCCCCTGGGGGCGGCAGCGCGGGCTTTGGGATGCATCGACACTGGGGGCGATGACCACACCGCTCCTGCTGCTGGCCGGAGACCAGGACAACATCTCGGACTACCCCGCCATGCGCGGCATCTGGGCCGAGGCGGGCGGGCCTGCCGACCTTCTCACCTTCCACGGCGCGGGCCACAATGCCGCAGCGCCGATCCCCGCCCCGGCCGAGGCGCTGGTGCCCTCGCCCCATCTCGATTTCCTGCCTGCCGAACACTACGCCGACCCGCTCTGGGACAGCGTCACGATGAACACTCTCGCGCAGGAGGTGATCGCCAGCTTCCTTTCGGCGCATCTCGCGGACGGCCCCGCCGACTGGCGGCCCGACGCGGCCTGGCTGCGCACCGCACCGCAGCCCCTGACGCTGGAGATACGATGACCCCGCGCACCGAAACGCTGACGTTGAACGGCTGGCCCTTCCACCTGCGCCACTGGGGCAATGAGGACCTGCCCAAGCTCCTCATGCTGCACGGCTTTCCCGAATACGGTGGCGCGTGGGAGGAACTCGCCCCGCTGCTGGCACACCGCTTCCACTGCATCGCGCCCGACCAGCGCGGCTATGGCCTGACCGGCGGGGCGGACGACATCCGCGCCTATTCCGGCCCGCGCCTGACCGCAGACATGGCCGCGCTGATCGACCATCTGGGCCACCCCGTCACCGTGCTTGGCCACGACTGGGGCGCGGCGGTGGCTTACGGGCTGGCCATGTGGCACCCCCATCTTGTCGACCGGCTGATCATCGCCAACGGCGTCCATCCCGGCCCCTTCCAGCGGGCGCTGGCGGCAGGTGACGCGCAAAGCGCGGCCTCGCAATACATCCACTACCTGCGCGCAGAAGGCTCCGAAGACCGCCTCGCCGCGAACGACTTCGCGAAACTCATGGCGCTCTTCTCTGCCCACATGGACCTCTCCTGGCTGACAGGCGACCGCCTCGCCGCCTACAAGGCCGAATGGTCCCGCCCCGGGCGGCTGAAAACCATGATCCACTGGTACCGCGCCACGCCGCTGGTCGTGGCCACCCCCGGCCAGCCCGTCGCCGACCCGCCCGCGCTCCCGAAAGACCGCCTGCACGTCCCCCAGCCCCACCTCCTCATCTGGGGCGAGAACGACACCGCCATCCTTCCAGAGGCGACCGAGGGGCTGGAGGACCACGCCCCCCACCTCACCCGCGTCACCATCGCAGGTGCCGATCACTGGCTCCACCACCAGCAACCCGGGCAGCTGGCCCGCGCCATCCTCGACTGGACCGCGTAAGGGCGAAACCGCTTCCACCGCGCCCCCCGCCCTGCCATACTGCCCGCCAATCACGAAGAAGCAGAGCAGCCATGGCCGACGATCTCCTCGCCACGACCCCCGCCTATGACGCCTCCTCGATCGAAGTGCTCGAAGGCCTCGAACCCGTCCGCAAGCGCCCCGGCATGTATATCGGCGGCACCGACGAACGCGCGCTGCACCACCTTGTCGCCGAAATCCTCGACAACTCGATGGACGAAGCCGTCGCAGGCCACGCCAACCGGATCGAGGTCGAGCTGAACGCGGATTACTCCGTCACCATCCGCGACAACGGCCGCGGCATCCCCGTCGACCCGCACCCGAAATTCCCCGGCAAAAGTGCGCTCGAAGTCATCCTCTGCACCCTGCACGCGGGCGGCAAGTTCTCGGGCAAGGCCTACGAGACGTCAGGCGGCCTGCACGGCGTCGGTGCCTCCGTCGTCAACGCGCTGTCGGATTCCATGATCGTCCAGGTCGCCCGCGACAAGGTGATCTGGGAACAGCGCTTCTCGCGCGGCGTCCCCCAAGGGCCCGTCGAAAAGGTGGGCCAGACCCAGAACCGCCGCGGCACCACCGTCACCTTCCACGCGGACGAATTGATCTTCGGCCACCACCGCTTCAAGCCCGCGCGGCTGTTCAAATCGATCCGCTCCAAGGCCTACCTCTTCTCGGGCGTGGAAATCCGCTGGAAAACCGCCATCGACGACGGCGAAACCCCGCTTGAGGCGACATTCCACTTCCCCGGCGGCCTCTCGGACTACCTCACCGAAAGCTTGGGCTCCGCCTCCACCTATGCCGACCGCCCCTTCGCGGGCACCGTCTCGTTTCAGGAAAAGTTCAACACCCCCGGCAAGGTCGAATGGGCGATCAACTGGACACCGTCCCGCGACGGCTTCATCCAGTCCTATTGCAACACGGTCCCCACCCCCGAAGGCGGCACGCACGAGGCAGGCTTCTGGGCCGCGATCCTCAAGGGCATCCGCGCTTACGGCGAACTCGCCTCGAACCGCAAGGCCGCCCAGATCACCCGTGAAGACCTGGTGGCGGGGGGCTGCGCGCTGGTGTCCTGCTTCATCCGCGAACCCGAATTCGTGGGCCAGACCAAGGACCGCCTCGCCACCGTCGACGCCGCGCGGCTGGTCGAGAACGCCGTCCGCGACCATTTCGACAACTGGCTGGCGGCAGATACCAAATCCGCCGGTGCCATCCTCGATTTCCTTGTGCTGCGGGCCGAGGAACGCCTGCGCCGACGGCAGGAAAAGGAAACCCAGCGCAAGACCGCCACCAAGAAACTGCGCCTGCCGGGCAAGCTGGTCGATTGTTCGCAGAACAATCGCGACGGCACCGAAATCTTCATCGTCGAAGGCGACAGCGCGGGCGGGTCGGCCAAGATGGCGCGCAACCGCAACACGCAGGCGCTTTTGCCGCTCAAGGGCAAGATCCTGAACGTGCTGGGCGCGGCCTCGAACAAGCTGGGCTCCAACACCGAGATTTCCGACCTCAGTCAGGCCCTCGGCGTCAACCTTGGCACCCGCTTCAACATCGACGATCTGCGGTACGAGAAAGTCATCATCATGACCGACGCCGATGTCGACGGCGCGCATATCGCTTCGCTCCTGATGACCTTCTTCTTCACCCAGATGCGCCCGCTCATCGACCACGGGCACCTGTATCTGGCCTGCCCGCCGCTCTTCCGCCTGACCCAAGGCGCGAAACGCGTCTATGCGCTGGACGAGGCCGAGCGCGATCTGTGGCTAGCGAAGGGCCTCGGCGGCAAGGGCAAGATCGAGGTGAGCCGCTTCAAGGGTCTGGGCGAGATGGACGCCAAGGATTTGAAAGAGACAACGATGGACCCGGCCAGCCGCAAGCTGATCCGCGTGACGATCGACGAGGATGAACCGGGCGAGACCGGCGACCTTGTGGAGCGCCTCATGGGCAAGAAGCCGGAATTGCGGTTCCAGTATATCCAGGAGAATGCGAGGTTTGTTGAGGAGCTGGATGTGTGAGTGATGCGTAGGGTGGGTGAAACCCACCATCCGCCCTCACAACCCGCGCCACCAATGGTGGGTTTCACCCACCCTACTCTCCGAAACCACCGTTGGGGCCTGCCCCTGACCATTCCGGGGGCACCCGCCCTGCGCGGATATCTCGGTGGATCGACGAAAAAGGCCAATCGACCGCGCGGGTGACCAGCCCGTGCTTGACCGGGTTGCCCCAGCAATACTCCACGTGTTGACGGAAATCCGCCTCGTCCCGGATCAGATGTTCCCAGAACCGGCGCTGCCACAATCCCTTTTCCCCCTTGGCGATCTTGCTCGCGCTGCGTGGGCCTGACCGGCCCGTGCGCATTGTGAATTCCGCCTTGATCTCTTTCCATCGGGCCGGGAAATCGCTGTCGCCTTCGGGTAAGGTCCAGACCGCGTGAAGATGGTCGGGCAGGATCACCATCGCCTCGATCCGGAAGGGCCGCTTGCGCCGCACATTGGCCACGGCGCCGCGCAGATGCGCCACATCCTCGACCAGCGCCGATGACCGCCGGTCGGCGAGGGCAACGGTAAAGAAGAAGGTGGCCCCGGGGACGCGGGCGCGGACATAAGTCGGCATGCCCACGGATAGCCGCCGCACGGTTAACCAAACGTGTAGGGTGGGTGAAACCCACCATTCGCGCCCCATTCGGTTGCGGGGATGGTGGGTTTCACCCACCCTAAACCCGCTAACCAAGGTTAACGCGCCGCCGCGTCCCGTCCGCTATGCGGGCCACGCAACCCCGACGCGAGGCCCGAATGACCCTGACCGACCCCGAAGAACACAACCACCTCACCGCCATCAACATCCCCGAAGCCGTGGGCGTCTTCGACACGTTCGAGGCCCTTCAGGCCGCCTTCTACGACCTGCGCGCCGTAGGCTTTCACCATTCCGACATCAGCCTCCTCGGCAGTCAGGAGGCGCTCGAGGAAAAGCTCGGCAAATCCTGGTGGCGCGCCCCGGACCTCGAAGACGACCCGCGCGCGCCGCGCGCGCATTTCGTGTCGGAAGAGGCGATGGGCGAACTGGAAGGCGCCATCGCGGGCGGGTTCTTCTTCGCAGGCTCCATGATCGCCGCAACCGCGTTGCTGACACCGGCCAGCACACTCGCCGCCTCGGTCGCCGCCATCGCCATCGGCGGCACACCGGCGGCGGTGATCGGCGCGCTGCTGGCCCGGCGTGCCGACAGGCACCACCGCGACTATTACGAAAACCAGATCCGCCACGGCGGCATCCTCATGTGGGTGCGCACCCGCGACAAGGACCGCGAGGACCTCGCCGTGAAGATCATGAAGGGCCATTCCGGCCGCGACGTCCACGTCCACGACTGGAGCGAATGAGAGGGCAGGTCTTAAGATCCG
>CAZNMV010000096.1:0-714 GCA_964573835.1 uncultured Aestuariivita sp.
GCGCGAGAAGATCGCCGTCAATTCCATCGCCCCCGCCATGACGGAAACGCCGCTCTTCGGCGTGCTGACGGAAGACGTCCTGCACCGCGCCATCGCCGCCATGCCCCATGGCCGCGCAATGAGGGCGGACGAAGTCGCGGCCTGGGTCGGCTTCCTCATCTCGCCCGCCGGCGATATCTCGAGCGGCAATGTCATCATCCTGAACCAGGGCCGCGACGTCCGCTAGAAAACAATCCCCTGCTTCTTCGGGTTCACAAATATCCCGGGGGGAGGCCGCAGGCCGGGGGGCAGAGCCCCCCTGAACCGGCGTCAGACATACCCCTGCGGTGCCTTCCTCAGCGCATCCCATTGCGCCGGGCAATGACCATAGATCACGAAGGCACCCCCCTCCGCCGCCAGCCGCATCAACCGCTCCGCGCTCGCGATGGCCGCAGCCTCGTCCCAGGAGCCCGCGAATTTCTCCTGGATCTCGGACGGCCGGGAGATCGCGTCGCTTGTCAGCAGCACCGCGCCCGTCTCCGGCAGATCGATCATCAGCGCGATCTGCCCCGGCGCATGGCCCGGCGCGGCCAGAACCTGCAGCCCGGGGCCGAGATCGACGTCGCCCGCAACCGTGAGATAATCGAGATCGGGCCAGTCCATCGGCTGTCCGCCGCTCCAGTAGAGCGGCTTCGGCAGCGCGCGCTCGACCTGTGACACCAGAAGGGGTGCATG
>CAZNMV010000096.1:724-9497 GCA_964573835.1 uncultured Aestuariivita sp.
ATGGGTATGGGTGCAGATGTGCAGCGTCACGTCCGACGGGGCCAGGCCCAGCTTCGCCAGTTGCGCTTCGGGCAGGTTGTCGGGGCCGCAGACCAGCACCTCGCCGAACGCGCCCAGATCGTCCTCGGCGGTCGCCGCCACCTTGTCGGCCGCGTATTTCGGCGGAAACCCCGTGTCGATCAGGATCACCTCGCCTGCATCGGTGCGGATGACGAACCCGCAGATGCCGATGACGCGCCCGTTCTCGTGCACCCGGAACAGGCCATAGTCGAGCACATGCAGCGCCACCGGCTTTCCTTTGACAAATCCCTCCGCCTGCACGCACCTTCCCCCTCAAAGACACCCCCATCCTTCGGTCAGGGCTATGAAAGTCAAGATACACACGCTGTTCCAATACCTGCTCGACACGACCGAAGCGGATCCGCAGGCCTTTGTCGGCTTTTCCCTGTCGCAGCCGCCCAGGCTCGGCGACTTTCTCGCCGATCTCGACCCGGACCTGTCGCTCGACTGGAACAACCGGTCCTTCCGGGGTCTGCCGGAACTGCGGGATCGGGTCATCGCTCAGGCGGGGCTCACGGGGCTTTGCAGCTCCGATGACGTGCTTATCACCGCAGGCGCGGCCGAGGCGAATTACCTCGCTTTCCGCCAGCTCGTGCAGCCCGGCGACGAGGTGATCGTGGAACGCCCCGGCTGGCCGCAGGCCGAGGTTCTGGCGGAAGCCGTGGGCGCGACCGTCCGCATCATCGACCGTGACGAAAGCGCGGGCTGGGCGCTGCCCATCGACGAAGTGGAGGCCGCGATCACCCCGAAGACCCGGCTCATCTTCCTGTCGAACCCCAACAACCCGACCGGTGCCCTGATGGGGGAGGGCGATCTCACACGCCTCGCCCGCGCCGCCGACCGGGTGGGCGCATGGCTTCTGGTGGACGAGGTCTATGCCGGTCTCGAATGGCAGGGCGCGCGCGCGCCGTCGATCGCGGGGATCTATCCGCGCGGGATCACCACGGGCAGCGTGTCGAAGGCGCTGGGCCTGCAGGGGCTGCGCACCGGTTGGATGATCTGCCGCGACGCAGGCCTCATCCGCGACGCCTTCATCCTGCGCGAGAACGCGAGCGAGATCATGAATATCCTGGGCGAGGTCATCGCGGAAATCGCGCTGCGCCCCGAACGGCTGGCCCCGGCGATGGAGGCCGCGCGCGCGGCGGGGCGCGCCACGCTTGCCAAGCTCGACGCCTATGTGACCGCCCAGCCGAAACTGTCGTGGACGCCGCCGCAGGCGGGACTGATCGGGCTCGCGCGGCTGGCAGATGGCATCGACAGCGACACCTTCGCGCGCAGGCTTCTGGCCGATCCCTACCGCACCTTCCTTCTGCCCGGCAGCGCCTATTACCGGCCCCATCACATCCGGCTGGGCGTGGGCGGGGGGGCGGCGGCCAATCTCGACCTCGGGCTCGACCGGATGGCGCGGCTTCTGGCCGATTGGTGAGGCGTCTTTGCCATGGACCCCGCTGCGCCCGCGGCCTAGCTTTGGTCCCGAACACGGGGGACGCGTGATGCTGACCAACACCAAACACGCAGGCTATTTTCTTTATCATTCCATCGGGATGTATCCCGGCAAGGAAGAAGACCTTGCCGCCGCCATGTCCGACTTCGCCGAAATCTGGTCGGCCCCGAACGACAAGCAATGGGGCTATGTCCTGCTCAAACGGCAGGATTTCGTCGATTACTGGCGGCGCATCATCAACGTGCCGAAAGGGTCCGCCACCACCTGCGAAAGCGTGACCGAAGGCCTGCACAAGGTCATGCGGTCGCTGCCCGAAGGGATGCTGAAGGGCAAGCGCGTGCTGATCGCCGCCGACTGCTTCCCCTCGCTCCACTTCCTGCTGACGGGCCTGGCGCCGAAGATGGGCTTCACGCTGCACACCGTGCCTCTGAGCGCGGGCAAGCCATGGGTCGAGGCGCAGGATTACCTCGCCGCCTGGGGCCGCGACGTGGGCCTTGCGCTCCTCACATGGGTGACGTCGACGGCTTCGGCCCGCGTGGACCTTGCCCCCCTTGTCGCCCATGGCCGCGAGATGGGCAGCCTGATCGGCGTCGACATCACGCAGGCCGCGGGCCTCATCCCCTTCGACGCGCAGAACCCCAAGGTGGATTTCGTGCTGTCGACCAGCCTCAAGTGGATGTGCGGCACCCCCGGCGCGGGCATCCTTTACGTCGACAAGCCGCTCGCCCAGACGTGGGAACCCGAAGGGCGCGGCTGGTTTTCGCAGAACAATCCCTTCTCCTGGGATCTCGACAAGTTCGAATTCGCCCCCGACATCCGCCGCTTCGACGGCGGCACGCCGGGGTCGATGGCGGCCATCGCGTCCTTGCCCGCGCTGCGCTGGCACGCCGGGCAGGACCATGCGGAACTGACCCGCTGGAACCGCAAGCTGTCGGCCCGCATCATCGCGCGCGCCGATGCGCTGGATCTTCCCCTGCATTCCCCGCGCGACGCCGAAAGACGCGGCGGGTCGGTCATGCTGCGCTTTCCCGACAAGGCCGAGGCGGCGGCGGCGGTCGGCGCTTTGGGGGTCGAGGGCTATTCCGTCGATTTCCGCGGGCAGCTGATGCGCCTGTCGCCCGGCGTCGTGACGCGGGAAGAAACCATCGACACGGTCTTCGACATCGTGGGCGAAACCATGGCCCGCCGCAGCCGCCGCTTTGCCGGGCGGGGCGCGGCGCGGGCTACAGCGGGCGATCCCGCGCAGACGCTGGGTCAGTTCGCCACGATGCTCCTGTCCGGTCAGGTGCGCATCGTCGATTGCACGGCACCTCTTGGCCCCGACACGCCGATCCTGCGCCTGCCCAAGGACATCGCGGTCGACACGCCCAAGGTGGAAATCCACAAGATCAGCGCATACGACGCCGACGGCCCCTTCTGGGCGTGGAACTGGCTCAAGCTCGGCGAACATTCCGGCACCCATTTCGACGCGCCGCATCACTGGCTGTCGGGCAAGGATTTCCCTGACGGCTTCACCGATACGCTGGACGTGCAGCGCCTTGTCGCGCCGGTGAACGTGATCGACTGCTCGCGCGAGGCGACAGAGGACCCTGACTTCCTGCTGACCGCCGAACACGTCAAGGCGTGGGAGCGCCAGCACGGAGAGATCAACCCCGGCGAATGGGTCCTCATGCGCACCGACTGGGACAAGCGTTCGCACGACGAGGAACTGTTCCTCAACGAAGACCCCGACCCGCACGAGGACGGATCGCACAGCCCCGGCCCCACGACCGAATGCATGGATTATCTGCTCTCCAAGGGCATCGTCGGCTGGGGCAGCCAGTGCATCGGCACGGATGCGGGGCAGGCGGGCAAGTTCAGCCCGCCTTATCCCGCGCACAACTACCTGCACCGGGACAATTGCTTTGGCTTGGCGAGCCTTACCAACCTCGACCAGCTGCCGCCCAAGGGCGCCATCCTGATCCCGGCGCCGTTGAAGTTCAAAAAGGGGACGGGGTCCCCGATCCGGGCGCTGGCGATTGTGCCGGTGGGGTAGGGGGAAGAGTAGGGTGGGTGAAACCCACCATTGACGGCGCGTGTGGTGGGGGCGGATAGTGGGATTCACCCACCCTACACTACTTGCTTTTCCTAAATGGGTCTTCTTGAAGCAAACCAACCATATGATTGATCACGAGTACTCACTTGAAGACTGGCTCCAAGACTACTCCAAAAGGGAGCAAGCGATACTTGCATTGAGGGCAGCGGCAAGAGTCTTCCCGGCAATTTCTCGTGACATTGAACCGGGCATGACCACGGAGCAAGTCGCCAACCTTATTCTTCCTCATTTCAGGCAAATAGTATGTGGGCTTGCATTCTGCTATTTTGACGAAACACCGCTTGAGAACGCTCTGAAAAGATCGCTTCGGAGTTTTGGAACTGGATTCTCCAGCCAGCAAACTGGGGCACTAATCGCGGCAAGATGCGCGCGAGATTCAGCATCGTCTGCAGTAAGACTCAAGAGTCCGTCAGGGAAGAGAAATGCCTGGGAGGCGCTTTCAAACTCCGAGCAAGTCTTGGAGCATCGAGATCATGACCTGAGATTTTTTCATGAGTTGGAAGACTTGCATAAGAATGGTGATCATTCAGCTGCGATCTCAAAGCCTCTTTGGGAGGGCGCGCCACGAAATAAGGAGCTTGAGCAAGATTTTCAAAATTTGATCGTGCGACTATCCATTGATTCTGATGTATGGTCATATTTCATCACTTGGTTGCAGAGATACTGGAGTGGATCAGAGATAAATTGGGATTTCGTTCGACATGTTTCCCTGATTCCAGATATCGTTTGGAAGGAGGGAATCGCCTCGGTTTCCCATGAAATAGAAATTCTCGAAGAGCGAGAAGTTCTCTCTAAACTTCCTGTTGCTGAAGATGTGGTCATCGATGAAAAAACGGGTCGCTTTGCAGTAATTCCTGTTGCCAAGCGAGAACCTCTGCGTCTAGATGTAATTTTGTCACGAGTATCAGACGCCTTAGAGGATGCCATCAGTAGCCATAATGGGCTTCGCGGGAATTCTTGGGCGGCCAAGACTCTACTGCGCTCAATCGAGAAGTATCATAGCGATCCACAGCGGATCGAGATGGATTTTACATCAGTTTCGTTGCGCTTGCGCAAACAGGTCGATGTAACAAGTGAACTCGCCGACAGTGATCAGAACCTAGCTCTTATTGAAGTGCTTGAGGACGGGGTTCGCTCACTTCGCGGAATATATCCAGAAATCGCTGAGAACAGACAAATTATCGCACAACAGAAAATTCAAGAGCTTAGCGCGACTGATGGGGAGAAGTTGCGCCAAGCACTACCACTCTTGGAGCGAATTTCGCAGGGTTTGCTTCAGCAGGACTTTCAGTCCGACGTCGCGAGTATCACAAGCGATCGCCTTGAGGCGGTACAACACGACGATAAGTTGCCCCTCCCAGATCAGGTCAATGCTTTGGCACGTCTTTTTAGTCGCCTCGCAAAGATCAAAGCTGCACTTAGAATCGAAGAGGTCGTCAAAAAGATTGAAAGCAGCACCGAGTTCAAGTCGGCAAGGATCCTTTCTACCATCGCTGGCTTAATTGCGATTGGACTTGCTCTTATTGGTGTTCTCTGAAAGATTAGGCAAGTAATCCTTAGGCCGGCCGAAACCCACCATTGACGTTGCGTGTGGTGGGGACGGATGGTGGGTTTCACCCACCCTACATCCCCTCAACTCGCCAGCACGTTCCTGAACTGCCAGGGATCGCTCTCGTCGATATCCTCGGCGAACTGGGTCCAGCGGTCGGTGAGCGGCGTCCAGTCGGTGTAATGCGCCTCGACGGGCCCGAGATAGGGGCGCTGCACTTCCAGACAGCGGACATGGTCCATCTCGTCGGTTTCGACGATCCCGGCCTCCGGGTTCTCCAGCGCCCAGACCATGCCGGCAAGCACCGCCGACGACACCTGCAGCCCGGTCGCGTTCTGGAAGGGGGCCAGATCGCGCGTCTCCTCGATCGACAGGCGCGATCCGAACCAGAGCGCGTTCTTCGCGTGCCCGTAAAGCAGCACGCCCAGCTCGTCGATGCCTTCGGTGATCTCGTTCTCGTCGAGGATGTGGTGACGCGCCTGGATCTTGCCCGACCCGAAGAGTTCATGCAGCGACAGGACCGCGTCGTCGCTGGGGTGATAGGCATAGTGGCAGGTGGGGCGATACTCGGGCGCCGCGCCGTCGCCCACGGTGTAATAATCGGCGATCGAGATCGCCTCGTTATGGGTGACGAGGAAGCCGAATTGCGGCCCCGGCGTCGGGCACCAGGTGTGCACGCGGGTGATGGCGCCGGGCCGGTTCAGCCAGATCGCCGCCTGACAGCCGGTGTCGAAGCGGTTGCCGTCTTCGGGAAACCACGTCTCGTGCGTGCCCCAGCCAAGTTCCGCAGGCTGGAAGCCTTCGGCGATGAAGCCCTCGACCGACCATGTGTTGACGAAGGTGCCGATCTTCTTGTGCCGCGTCGATTTCTGGGTGTCGCGTTCGGCGATGTGGATGCCCTTGACGCCCAAGGACTGCATCAGCCGCGCCCAGCCTTCGCGGCCCTGCGGCATGGTCGCATCGGCCCCGGTGTCGCGCGCCAGCGTCAGAAGCGCTTCCTTCACGAACCACGACACCATGCCGGGGTTCGCGCCGCAGCAGCTGACCGCCGTGGTGCCGCCGGGGTGCTTGGCCTTTTCGTCCCGCACCGCCTGACGCAGGGCATAATTGGTGCGCTGGGCATTGTCTTCCGTGTCGAAATAGAAACCCGCCCAGGGTTCGACGACAGTGTCGATGTAAAGGACACCCATCTCGCGGCAGAACCGCATGATGTCGAGCGAGGAGGTATCCACGCTGAGGTTGACGCAGAAGCCGCGGCCCGTCTCGAAAATGCCGCCGAGCAGGTCGCGGTAATTCTCCTGCGTGACCGAGGCTTCGATATGGTGGATGCCGCGCTGGGCGAGGAAGGTGTGATCCGACAGCTCGGGTTCGATCACATAGACCTTTTTCGCGTCGTATTCGAAATGCCGTTCGATCAGCGGCAGCGTGCCGCGCCCGATCGATCCGAAGCCGATCATCACGATGGGGCCGTCGATCCGGCCGTGACAGGGGAACTGGGTCATGGGCGCACCCTTCATGTTGCTGGCCCGGCCCCGTATCATGGGGACGGGGTCTTGTCCAAAGACTTGCGCATGCTCTTGCCCTTGACCGTCGCCGCGGCTTGGCCTGGGCGTGTCACGGCCCGCAGGCGTTGTGTAATAGTAAGACCCCTGCCTTCCAAGCAGATGGTTTACCTTTCCTGATCTTTCATATTTATTTCAAACCATTAGTTTTACTGACATATATTGTTTTTCTGCGCTCCTGACGGGTTCTATGCTTTCCTGCTGATGCCGACAAAAGGCAGACAAAATACCAAAGCTCTCAGAGACCTTGGCGCGCAAGGTTCCTCTGACAAAATTGGGCACCGACAAGCACTGGGACAGCGAGGTTAAGGGCCTTGTGCTGTTCGTCAGCAAGCGCTCGAAGACCTGGTAATTCCAAAAGGACGTGGGCGGTCAAACCCAGCGCGTTTTGATCGGCCGGTTCCCGGCGAGATCGGCCGATGTCGCGCGTCAGACTGCGATGGGCTTTGCGCTGGAATGGGGCAGGGGGACTGGAAAGACGCTCCAGATCGGGGCGCCCACACTCGATCTGTCCATCGAGAGCTACCTCGCGCGTCCGAAGCTGTGGTCTGAAGCTCACAAGCTGTCCGTCCGCGCGCAGATCGACAATCATCTTAGGGACTGGCTGAAGCTACCTCTGGACGAGATCACCAAGGTCATGGTCGTCGAGCGGCATCGATCGATGGCGGCAACGCCCCCGGCGGCCAATCATACGCTCAAGTACTTCCGGACTTGATCTGCCACGGGACTTTCATCCAGCCGCGACCGGAGCCCTATGGTCATTTATGCCTTTCGGCGCGGGGTGAGCAATCGCCCTGCACCCAGAACTTTCATCTCGCGCAGCGGGCTGGGCGATTGCGTGGGTGAGGTGCAGGGCGAAGCCTGCGGGGGTCTGATAGCCGAGGGCCGAGTGGGGCCGCGCAGTGTTGTAGTCAGCGACCCAGGCGGCGATCAGATCGCGGGTCTGGGCCAGGTTGCGCAACAGCGTCTCGTTCAGGAATTCGTCTCGCATCCTGCCGTTGAAGCTTTCAACGAACCCGTTCTGCATGGGCTTGCCGGGCGCGATGTAGTGCCATCCGACCCTGTGCTCGGCGCACCACTTTAGGATCGCGGTCGAGGTCACTTCGGTCCCGTTGTCGCTGACGATCATTCCCGGCTTGCCGCGGCGTTCGATCAGGGTCGTCAGTTCACGCGCCACGTGGCGGCCCGAGATCGACGTGTCCGGGATGGCCGCAAAACATTCACGGGTGACGTCGTCCACCACGTTCAGCACCCGGAAGCGCCGTCCGCAGGCGAACTGGTCATGCACGAAATCGAGCGACCAGCGCGCATTGGCCCGCGCCTCGATCGGGATCGGGGCCCTTGTGCCGATTGTCTTGCGGCGCGCCTTCCGTTTGCGCACGGTCAGCCCTTCCTCCCGATAGAGCCGGTAGATGCGGTTGATCCCCGACGGCTCCCCCTCGCGGCGCAGCAGCACGAACAGGCGCCGCTAACCGAACCTGCGTCGCTAATTGGCAAGATCCCGCAATCGTCCCCGCAGCGCCTTATCCGGGGCGCTGCGACCGGTAGCGCACCCTCTTCCGGTCCGCCCCGGCAATGTGGCACGCCCGATGTTCCGAAAGCCCGAGCTGGGCCTTCAGATGCGCGACAACCTCGCGCTTCACGGCGGGCGTCACCATTCTTGACAGGAGCTCCTTCATCGCTGTCATGTGGACCTTCTGCTCGACCAGCAGCTTCTTCAGCTTGGCATCCTCGTCTACGAGGGCCTTCAGCCGCTTCGCCTCGGGCACCGTCATGCCGCCGAACTTGGCCTTCCAGTTTTAGAAGGTACCTTCCGACAAGCCGTACTTGCGGCACAGATCCGCGCACTTCGCCCCGGCGTCGTGCTCAGCCAGGATGCCGATGATCTACTCATCCGTGAAGCTCGTTCGCTTCATTGTCCGTCCTCAGTTTGGGGCGGACTCTAATCGACGGTGAAGGAAGATGCCCGTGGCAGGTCACCCCGTCAACAGCCGGAGGCGCCATCCTCCTGGCCGAGATAGGCGCGCCGCACGTCGGGATCGGTCTCGAGGTCTTTGCCTCTG
>CAZNMV010000097.1:0-9485 GCA_964573835.1 uncultured Aestuariivita sp.
CGACAGCACAAGGCCCAGCGCATAAAGCACCGCGCCGATGACGATCGCCTTGCGGTCGCCGATCCGTTCGGCCACCGCGCCGAAGATCGGCTGGCCGATCCCCCAGGCCAGGTTCTGGATCGCGATGGCAAGGCTGAACTCCATGCGCAGCCAGCCGAATTCGTCGGCGATGGGGATCTGGAACACCCCGAAAGAGGCGCGGACCGCGAAGCTCACCATGATGATGATGCAGCCGACGATCAGGACGGGCGTGAACAGCGGCGTGCGGTCGGACATGGAACCCCCGGAGTGCAGACAGCCGGAGCCTAGGCCAGGTCGTTAACATGTCAAATCGTGATTTCTGGCCTGACACATCAGATTTTCTGATGCGCCTTTTCAAGGCCGCGCCGCGCGGCTAATCCCTGTGGCATGGCTGATGTCGTCGCCCTCTACTCCGCCCGCGTGACGCAGGGCGCGCTCGCGCGCGATCCGGCGCAGGAAGCGGTGCTGCCGGAATTCCAGCGCATCGGTGACGCGCTGGCCCAGCCCGTACGCCGGGGTCTCTTCCGCCGCGCGCCGGAACCGCCCAAGGGCTTGTATCTCTGGGGTGGCGTCGGGCGCGGCAAGTCGATGCTGATGGATCTCTTCGTCGAAGCGCTGGGCGATCTGCCGGTGCGGCGCGTGCATTTCCATGCCTTCATGCAGGAAATCCATGCCGCCATGCATCAGGCCCGCAAGCGCGGCGTCGATGATGCCATCGCGCCCGTCGCGGCGGATGTGGCCAAGGCCGTGCGCTGCCTTGCCTTTGACGAGATGCAGATCACCGACATCACCGACGCGATGATCGTGGGCCGTCTGTTCGAGGCGCTGTTCAAGGCGGGCGTCGTGGTGGTGACGACGTCGAACCGGGTGCCCGACGATCTTTACAAGGACGGGCTGAACCGGCAGATCTTCCTGCCCTTCATCGCCATGCTGAAGACCCACATGGTGGTGCATGAACTGGCGGGTCCCACCGATTACCGGCAGAACCGGCTGGGCGGTGCGCAGGTCTATTTCACGCCGACGGGGGCGGCGGCGCGGGCCGCGCTTGACGACATCTGGCGCGACCTGTCGGGCGGGACTGGGGGTGAACTGGTGCTGACCGTGCAGGGGCGCATGGTGGTCCTGCCCGCCTTCCGCAACGGGGTGGCGCGGGCATCGTTCTACGAACTCTGCGGCCGCCCGCTGGGGCCTGCCGATTATCTGGCGATCGCGGATGCGGTGCGGGTCCTGATCCTTGACGACATACCGCGCCTGTCGCGGTCGAACTTCAACGAGGCGAAGCGCTTCGTCACCCTGATCGATGCGCTTTACGAGGCGCGCGTGCGGCTGATCTGTTCGGCGGCGGCGGAACCCGAGATGCTCTATATCGAAGGCGAAGGCACCTTCGAATTCGAACGCACCGCCAGCCGCCTGCGCGAAATGCAGGCCGACGACTGGGGCAGCTAGCGCAGCTGCGC
Source organism: uncultured Aestuariivita sp. (assembly GCA_964573835.1). Taxonomy (GTDB): domain Bacteria; phylum Pseudomonadota; class Alphaproteobacteria; order Rhodobacterales; family Rhodobacteraceae; genus JAGYKE01. Next base: position 1,479 of record CAZNMV010000097.1, read on the forward strand.
CGCTGCGGCTGTGTACCCCCCCGCCGCACCGTCGATGAAATGGACGTGATCGTCGGCCAGCGCCGAGGGCACGATGCAGGTCATCATCGCCTCGTCCTGATCCGAAAGCCCATAGCGCAGCACGCCCCGCGCCCGCGCATCGTCCAGCACCGCGACCAGCGCCGCGCGCGTGCCCGGGTCGATGTCGATCGTCATCTTCAGGCCATCATCCAGCTTGCGGAAATCGGCATTGGCCGACACCGTGCGGGTGTAATGCGCCGGATCGAAGCCGCCGAGGGTGATCCCCGTGCGCAGCCCCAGCCGCAGGATCACCCAGGCCAGCGTCATCGTCGCGAGGATCGGGAGCCGCGCAACGAAACCCGCACCGCGCCCGGTCGCCAGCGCCTCGATCCCGGCGGCGCCGGAGGGCCATTTCGCGGGCGGGCCGTCTTCGGGCGCCGGGTGCCCGTCGCGCGCAAGGCGGCGGGTGACGGCAGCCACCTCGGCCACAGCGGCGGCGAAGGCGGCGGGGTCGGCACCATCCTCGGGGCGCGCCACCAGCGACAGGATCGTGCCGTTGCGCGCCTTCATTTGCGCCCAGCGGCAGGACAGGCCCGAGAGGTCCGGCTGGGTGCCCGGCGCGGCGGCGGCCACGGCATAATCGCCCGCCTTCATCCGCGCCTCGGCCCAGGCGAGACCGCCGCCCGAGAACATCGCGTAATCCGCCGTGGGCGAGGCGGCAAAGCGCGCCACCCGCACCGGCCGCCCGGCAGCCGAGGCATCGCGCGCCGGGGCCAGCGCAGCGCGCAGGCGGATGCCGTAGGCCTCCTCGGCCCAGCGCACCACGGCGGCAAGGGCGGCACGCGCCGCGTCCCCGGCTTCGGGCCAGACGGCGAAGCCCGCCCCGTCGCCCGCGAAGACGAAGGGAAAGGCCTGACCCGGCAGCGCGTTCTTCATCGCGGCGATCACCGCAGCGCCCACCATGTTCACGCTCTTGTAGCGCCCCTCGGCCACCAGCGCGGTCGACCCCGCCACATCGGCCAGCCCAATGAGCCAGTCGCCCGGCAGGTCACGAAAGCGCGCCGCGTCGGCCATGTCGTCGAACCGGTCCGAGACCGGCAGAGTGTCGAAGAAACCCCGGGAAGGCGCGCGCGTGTCCATGCCTGCCATGTAAGCAACGGGTGCGGCCCGCGCCATCACTCTTGCGTGACGCCGCACTGCGTGCCACGGCTGGCGGCGAAGGGGGAACGCCACATGCAAGCCGGTCTTGTCGTCCTGTGCCTGGCCTATGTGCTGAGCCAGTTCTTCCGCGCCTTCCTCGCCGTGCTGACAACCGATCTGGCGCGCGATATCGGCGCGACGGCGGAGGACCTCGCGCTTGCCTCGGGGCTGTGGTTCCTCGCCTTCGCGGCGATGCAGCTTCCGGTGGGTTGGTCCCTCGACAGGATCGGGCCGCGCCGCACGGCATCGGCCATCATCGCGCTGGGGGCGGGCGGGGGTGCGGCAGTCTTCGCGCTGGCCACCGCGCCCTGGCACATCGCGGTCGCCATGGCGCTGATCGGGGCGGGGTGTTCGCCCGCGCTCATGGCATCCTATTTCATCTTTGCCCGCGAATACCCGCCCGCGCGTTTCGCCACGCTGGCCGCGCTGATGCTGGGGGTGGCGTCGGTGGGCAATCTCATCGCGTCCTGGCCCATGGCGGTGGCGGCGGAAACCATCGGCTGGCGCGCGGCGCTGGGGGCGCTTGCCGTTGCATGCGTGGCGGTGGCGGCGGGCATTTTCACCCTTGTCCGCGACCCCGCCCCGGTGCCGGGCGACGCGAAGGGCACGCTGCTTGACCTGCTGCGCATGCCCGCGATCTGGCTGATCCTGCCGCTGATGGCGGTCGCCTATGCCCCCAGCGGCGCGGTGCGCGGTCTGTGGATCGGGCCCTACCTGACGGATGTCTTCGGGCTGACCACCCAGCAGGTCGGTCAGGCGACGCTGGCCATGGGCATCGCCATGATCGCGGGCACGCTGGCTTACGGCCCGCTCGACCGCATCTTCGGCACGCGCAAGGGCGTGGCGCTGGTCGGCAACGCGGTCTGCGCCGCGGCCATGCTGGTGCTGGCCGCGCTGATCGAGGCCGGGCCGCTTGCCGCCGTCGCGCTCATGGCGCTGGCGGGCGCGGCCGGGGCCAGTTACCCCCTTGTCATCGCCCATGGGCGGGCCTTCTTCCCGCCGCATCTGGCGGGGCGGGGCGTCACGCTGATGAACCTGTTCGCCATGGGCGGCGTGGGGCTGATGCAGTTCCTGTCGGGGCGCCTGCACACGGCCACCGCCGGGGGCGACCCGGCGCTGCCCTATCAGATGATCTTTCTCTTCTTCGGGCTGTCACTGGCGGCGGGCATCGCCATCTATGCCTTCGCACGCGACAACATGAACTGACGCAGCCCCTTTCGCCGCGTCGCCTTCTTCTGTAAGGGGCGCTGGTTGACACCCTGTCACGAAGGAAAGGACCGATGGGTTACAAAGTCGTCGTCGCAGGCGCCACGGGCAACGTGGGCCGCGAAATGCTGAACATCCTGGCCGAGCGCCAGTTCCCTGTGGACGAGATCGCGGTACTTGCCTCGCGCCGGTCGATCGGGACCGAGGTATCGTTCGGTGACAAGACTTTGAAAACCAAGGACATCGATCAGTTCGATTTCACCGGCTGGGACATGGCGCTGTTCGCCATCGGGTCCGAAGCGACGAAGATCTACGCGCCGAAGGCCGCCGCGGCGGGCTGCGTGGTGATCGACAATTCGTCGCTCTACCGTTACGACCCCGATGTCCCGCTGATCGTGCCGGAAGTGAACGCCGACGCGGTGCATGGCTACAAGAAGAAGAACATCATCGCGAACCCCAATTGTTCGACCGCGCAGATGGTGGTGGCGCTGAAGCCGCTGCATGACCGCGCGCGGATCAAGCGGGTGGTCGTGTCGACCTACCAGTCGGTCTCCGGTGCCGGAAAAGAGGGCATGGACGAGCTCTGGGATCAGACCAAGGCGGTCTACAATCCCACCTCGGACGTACCGCCCAAGAAGTTCCAGAAGCAGATCGCCTTCAACATCATTCCCCAGATCGACGTCTTCATGGAAGACGGATCGACCAAAGAGGAATGGAAGATGGTGGTCGAGACCAAGAAGATCCTCGACCCCAAGATCAAGGTGACGGCGACCTGCGTGCGCGTGCCGGTCTTCGTGGGCCATTCCGAAGCCATCAACATCGAGTTCGAGGATTTCCTCGACGAGGACGAAGCCCGCGACATCCTGCGCGAAGCCCCGGGCGTCATGGTGATCGACAAGCGCGAACCGGGCGGCTACGTCACGCCGATCGAATGCGTGGGCGATTACGCCACCTTCATCAGCCGCATCCGCCAGGACGGCACGATCGAGAACGGCCTGAACCTGTGGTGCGTCAGCGACAACCTGCGCAAGGGCGCGGCACTGAACGCGGTGCAGATCGCGGAAGTGCTGGGCGCGAAGGTCCTGCAGAAGGGGTGAGGTGTCGCGCCGCCGGTCAGGCGGCGCAGTCGCCACGCACCGCAATCAGTTCCTGAAGGCGGCCCGGATCGTTCGCCAGAAGGCGCAGAGCCGCGTCGGCCGGCCTGCTGATCATGACGTCCCCCGCCTCGTATTTCTGGAAGGCGTTCGGGCCGCCTCCGATCAGGAGCCCGGCGCGCTTCTGGGTCAGGCTGAGACGTTTGCGGATGCCGCGGATGACCTGTGGTGTCAGCAGCCCCTGCGCGCGCGCCTTGAGTTCCACCAGCGCGCGATCCGACACGCGCATGTCCCGCGCGTCATGCAGGCCGCTGTCGCCGGTGGGATCATCGGCGGCATACCAGCCGGGCATGTCGATGTCCTTCGACTGTCCTGCATGGGCAATGGTGATCCGCCGCAGGCCACGCACAAGCACCTGCCCCGTCTCCGGGTGAATGCGAACGGCGGCTGGGGTGGTCATCTCATCTCTCCTTGAACGACGTGCACACGAAGCCTGACACCGGGTCACCCGCGAACTTGATGTAGATGACGTATCGGTCATGGCGGCCGTGATAGACGTCCATCCAGGCCTTGTGATCATGATGCGCCGTCATCGACTTGACGAAATCCCGCGCAGTCAGGGCACGAATGACTTCCTCCATCTCCTGCCGCGTCATCAGCATCGACGCCGCCGCCCGCCGGATCGACGCCAGATCGAAGGTCGGTTTCCGTTTCTCGACCAAGCAGCACCATTATGGTGTTTTTTAAGCACGGCAACATGCCGGGATCGGCGGTAGCATTCAGCAAAGTGGTAACCGCGACTGAACAGCCCGCTCCCTGTCAACAATCCGCAAACCGGTGCAGGTCTGTCCTCAATTTAACCACAATCACCGCGCCTGATGGTGCTTCGGGCCCCGCAGAACGGGCCTGCGGACCGAAGGCACGGAGAGACAGGCCATGTTCCACACCACCCCCGCGACACCGGACCCGGCGCGCCCCGCGCTCGATTGCGAAACCGCGATGCTTCTGCGCAGTTTCCTTCTGCCCGTGATCGAGGCGGCGGGAACCTGGGCCGATCTCAGCACCCGGCTGGGCGGCATGGGCTATGACATCGCCTTCCGCCATGGGCATCTGATCTTCCGCCGCAGCGACACCGGCGACGAGGTCTGCACAGGTCAAACGCTCGGCGCGCCGCTGCGCGATCTGTCCCGGCGGCTGGGACGGCCTTGCATCACGGCCGCGCCCGACGGGCAGAGCGGCCGGTTGCGGGTCTAGACCGGCTGGAACCGGGCCGCGCGCGGTTCGAAATATTCGAGCCCGCCTTCCCCGATATCGGTCCAGAGCCCGTGCAGCGACAATTCCCCGGTCTCGACCGCGTCGCGCACGAAGGGGAAGGTCATCAGATTGTCGAGAGAGGTGACGACCGCGAGATGTTCAAGCTCGCGCGCCTGCGCCTCGCGCCCGGCGATGCCTGACACGGCGTCATAGCGCGGTCTGAGGATGTCCATCCAGCGGCCCACGAAGCTCGTCTTCTGTTCGAGCTCGGGCGCGCGGCCTTCGCACATGTCGATGCAGCCCTGCACGCCGCCGCAGCTGGAATGGCCCAGCACGATCAGATGCGCGACCTTCAGATGCACCACGGCATACTCCACCGCCGCGCTGGTGCCATGATGGTCGCCATCGGGCTGATAGGGCGGCACGAGGTTCGCGATGTTGCGGTGGATGAAGAATTCGCCCTGATCGGCCCCGAAGATCGACGTGACATGCACCCGGCTGTCGCAGCAGGAAATCACCATCGCGCGGGGGCGCTGGCCTTCGCTGGCCAGACGGCGATACCAGGCGCGGTTTTCCGAATACGAGGTCGCGCGCCACCCCTGATAGCGCTGCAGAAGATAGCCCGGCAGGGGCTTGGCGTGGTCCATGAGCGTCTTGTCCGTCGGCGGGGCGGCACCCCGGTCGCCCCATTTGTCACAAAATCCAAGGCAGATGCGACCCCCAAGGCAACCATTTGCAAACCTGTCGCAGTCAGGGTGATCGGCGCCGGTGGGGGCGACAGGAAAAAGGGGTGAAGGTGGTGGTGCAAGTGACACGCTTGCCGCTGGGCGAGGCCGTGCGCCTCGATCCCGACAGGCTCGGGGCGCTTTATCGGCAACTGGGCGCGACGGCGGCCGAGGATGTGGTCTGCCGCGCGGTCGAAGACCTCGCCCTGCGCCTGTCGCAGACCGAAGAACATTGGCACCGGCAGGACTGGGTCGGCCTGCGCAAGGGGGTGCGGTCGGTCATCGCGATCGCCGATCAGGTGGGGATGACCGCCCTGGCCCGCGTCGCGGGCGACGTGACCCGCGCGATCGACGCGAATGACGCGGTCGCCACGGCGGCGACGCTCGCACGGCTTCTGCGGGTGGGGGAACGGTCACTCACCGCGGTCTGGGATCTGCAGGACCTGTCGATCTGACCGCTTGCAGGCGGATGCAGGCGGTATAGGGTCGGGGCAACGCAGACACGGGGTGCCCCATGACGCTTGCCTTCGCCGCCGAGGACGAAACCGCGATCCCGCTTGTCCTTCTGGACGAAGACGCCCTGCCCCTCTGGCTGGCCGATCAGGACGCGCGCAGCGCCGCCTGGGTGGCAGCGCATGACTTCAAGGCGCGGCTCGGCACCGCGCTGACGATCCCCGACGGCGCGGGCGGCATCGCGCTGGCGCTGGCGGGCATGGGCACCGCGAAGTCCCGCGCGCGCGACCGTTTCGCGTTGGCGGCGGCGGCGGCGAAACTGCCCGCCGGGACCTACCGCATCGCGGCGGGCCTTGCCCCCGACATGGCCGGGACCGAAGCACTGGGCTGGCTCCTCTCCGCCTACCGCTTCGACCGCTACAAGAAGAACGGCGCGCCCTTCCCCCGCCTCGTCGCCCCCGAAGGGATCGACGCGGCGCGCATCGAAACCCTTGCCGAAGGCGAGGCGCTGACCCGCGATCTCATCAACACCCCCGCCGCCGACATGGGGCCCGACGCGCTCGAAGACGCCGCGCGCAGCCTCGCCGCCGACTTCGGTGCCGCGATCCGTGTCACCACGGGCGACGACCTGCTGCGGCAGAACTTCCCCATGATCCACGCGGTGGGCCGCGCCGCCGACCGCGCGCCCCGCCTGATCGACATGACCTGGGGCACGACCGGCCCGGCGCTCACGCTGGTGGGCAAGGGCGTCTGCTTCGACACCGGGGGTCTGAACCTCAAACCCGCCTCCTCCATGGGCCTGATGAAGAAGGACATGGGCGGTGCCGCCACCGTCCTTGGCCTTGCGCGCATGATCATGGGACTGGGCCTGGCCCTGCGGCTGCGCGTCCTCATCCCGGCGGTGGAGAACAGCGTCGCAGGCAACGCCTTCCGCCCGCAGGACATTCTGACCTCGCGCAAGGGACTGACGGTCGAGATCAACAACACCGACGCCGAAGGCCGCCTTGTGCTGGCCGATGCGCTGGCGCTGGCGGATGAGGACCGCCCCGACCTGATCGTGTCGATGGCGACGCTGACGGGGGCGGCCCGGGTGGCGGTCGGCCCCGACCTTGCGCCCTTCTACACCGATCACGACGCGGATGCGGCGGCGCTGGCGCAGGCGGCGGCGCAGATGGCCGACCCGGTCTGGCGCATGCCCTTCCATCAGCCCTATGAGAAGATGATCGAACCGGCCATCGCCGATCTCGACAACGCACCCTCGGGCGGGTTCGCCGGGTCGATCACCGCCGCCCTTTTCCTGCGCCGCTTCGTCACCGACACGCCGCGCTACATGCATTTCGACATCTACGGCTGGCAGCCCTCGGCCGGGCCGGGCCGTCCCAAGGGCGGGGTGCAACAAGGCGCGCGCGCGATCCTCGGCGCGCTGCCGGACATGCTGGACCTGTGACCGACCGCCGCCTCACGCCGCACCCCGACTGGGCGACCGGGGCCGACCCGGCGACCATCGCCCTGCCGGTAGCCGATCTTCTGGCCACCCCCCAAGGCCCCCGCGACCGGCAGCTGCTGATGGGCGAGGCGGTCACGGTCTTGGGGCACCGCGACGGCATCGCCCACGTCCGGGCCGGGAAGGACCTCTATCACGGCTTCATCGCGGACACCGCGCTTGGCCCCGCCGCCACGCCCACGCACCGCGTCGCGGCCCCGGCGGCCCACGCCTATGCCGCGCCGGACATCAAGTCGCCGGACCTGCTGTCGCTGTCCTTCGGCGCACGCGTGACGGCGACCGCAGAGACCGAGAAATTCATCGAGACCGCCCTCGGCCATATCCCGAAACAGCACCTGAAACCGGCAGACAGCCATGAGGGTGATCCCGCCGCCATCGCGCTCCTCTTCCTCGGCACGCCCTATCTCTGGGGGGGAAACTCGCGGGCGGGCATCGATTGTTCCGGCCTCGTGCAGGCCGCCCTTCTCGCCTGCGGCACGCCCTGCCCCGGCGACAGCGATCTTCAGGCGCGCGCCTTCGGCCCCGCCACCGGCCCGCGCCGCCGCGGCGATCTCCTGTTCTGGAAAGGTCA
>CAZNMV010000098.1:0-9402 GCA_964573835.1 uncultured Aestuariivita sp.
CGGTCTTCCAGCAAAACGCCCACATGCGCGGTCTGCCCGCAGCGCACCAGCATCCGCGTCAGGTGATCGACCTGATGCAGGAGCGCGGCCCCGGCTTCGCGGGCGCGGTCGCGGTCGGGCGGGATGTGCAGATCGGCGAGGAAGGCGCGCAATTCGTCGAGCGCCCCCGCGACCGGCCCCAGCGCCGCCATCGCACGGTAATCGGGCGGCCGGTTCATCGCCGCGCCCAGCGCCTGAAAGAGCCGCGCGGCGATCACGTCGGCGGCGGTCTGCGCGGTCAGAAGCGCGGTGTCGGGATCGCTCAGCGCCGCGCGGTCAAGCGAGACGAGCTTCACCTCGGGCAGGTCGGGCACCAGCCGCGCCACCAGCGCCGCGAAGCGGTCGGTCAGCGGCAGGAAGAGCGCCGTGCCCACCAGGTTGAAGCCCGTGTGAAAGAGCAGAAGCGCCGTCGCTGCGTCGGTCAGCCCATCCAGCGCGGCCATTCCATCGGCGAAGACCCACAGAAGCGGCAGCGCCAGTCCCGACACGACCACGTTGAAAAGCACGTTCGCCACCGCCACCTGCCGCATCGGCCGCGACCCGCCGACCGAGGCGAGCAGCGCGGTGAACGTGGTGCCCACGTTCATGCCGACGACGATCGCCGCGCCTTGCACCAGCGACAGCGCGCCGCCCTGCAGCATCACCAGCGCCAGCGCCACGGCGGCCGATGAAGACTGCATCACCACGGTCAGCGCCAGCCCGATCCCCGCCAGCGCGATCAGGCCCAAGACACCCGTGCCGGGCAGATCCTCGGGCGTCACATGCGCGCCCAGCCCCGAGGCCCCCGCCTGCATGAGGTCGAGCCCGACCAGCAGCAGGCAGAGCCCCGCCACCGCGCGGCCCGCCCGGGCCAGCGGCCCGCGCGCCAGCAGCACCGCAAGGCTTGCAGGCAACAGCAGCAGCGCGGCAAAGGCCGCCAGATCCAGCTTGAAGCCCAGGATCGACACGAGCCACCCGGTGGCCGTCGTCCCGATATTCGCGCCGTAGATCACGCCCAGCGCATGGGTCATCGGGATCAGCCCCGCGCCGACGAAGCCCACCGTCATCACGGTTGTCGCGCTCGACGACTGGATCACGGCGGTGGTCGCGGCGCCCGTCATCACCCCGCGCAGGGGCGTCGTCGTCGACCGTGCCAGCAGACCGCGCAGACCCGGCCCCGCCTGTTCGCGCAGCGCGGTGGTCATCATCTCCATTCCCAGAAGAAAGATGCCGATTCCCCCGGCAAGCGCGAACAGCGTGGTCATGGTGCACAGGCTCTCCTTGCCCCAGTCTGGTCCCGCGCGGGGGCGGCGGCAAGCCCCCAAGGCCCGCATGATTGACCTTGCAAAGCATGGGAACCGGCGCTAGTCACGCGCCACGGTCGGGCAGTAGCGCAGCCTGGTAGCGCACCTGCTTCGGGAGCAGGGGGTCGGAGGTTCGAATCCTCTCTGCCCGACCAAGATCACGGTTCAATGAGGACGCCCGCGTGGCGTCTTTTTCTTTGCCCGAGCCATGCGCCGGGCATGGATGACGCATCGGCCGGGGCGCTGCGCTATTCTTCCACCGGGGCGGTCTCGGCATCCTCGACCTGATCGGGGCGCGGCACGGGACGGGGGCGCAGGCTTTCAAGCACGCGGTCGCGCTCCGCGCTGTGGGCGGAGATGCGGCGGATGCTCCATTCGATGGAATCGCGCAGCACGTCGCCCAGTGCTTCGTCGAAGGCGGTGACGACCTGTTCGGGCGCGTCGGTGGCGCTGAAGGTCAGCTCATCGAAAGATTGCGAGGCGATGATGCGCTGGTCGATCGCATCCACGATCTTGATGTTCAGCCGGACCTGCACCTGAAGCGGCGCCTCGGGCGCAGCCCCGGGCGGTACGTGCGCCTGGAATTCGCGCAGGTCGGGTACGACATAGTAATCCGCCCGCAGCCCCACGCCGGATGCGCCCACGGCGGGCACGCGGTCCGTATTCTCGAAGCTTTCGATCAGCAGTGCCTGCACGATAAGCGGCGCGCGGTCCACCCAGCGCACCCCCGGCAGATACTGGACCTGCAGGGGCGTGGGCTGCACCGCGATCTGGTCGCCGCTGATCGCCGCCGTCGCCGTCGGCGTTTCGACGACCAGCTGCTCTTTCAGGGTCGGCAGGTTCGCGCTGAAGGTGCTTTTCGGCGTGAGCGTGAAGAGATCGGTCGCCTGCGCCACGGTATTCAATTGCCCGATCGCCGCGCAGCCCGGCAGAAGGGCGATGGCAAGCACGGGCGCAAGGGTGCGGAGAAAGCTGAGGGTCATCGGCGGAACTCGGAATTGTTGGTGCCCAGCAGGAAGCGGGCTGGATCGCGTTCGAACCGGTTGGCCAGCCGTTCGAGGTTGACGACAAGCTGGCGCGCCTCTTCGGTCAGGCGCAGGAACTGCGGCAGGCCGACGCCCAGGAAATCCGACACCTGGCGGCGGTTCTCGACCACCAGATCGTCGAGCGAGACAAGGAAGGACGCAGCCGCGGCCGAGGCCGCGCGCGCCTCTTCGGAAATGCTGTCGATGTCGTCCGACGCGCGGTTGACCGCGCCGGTGAAGTCGGTCACCGCGGTACGCAGATCGCCGATCATGCCTTCGATCTCGGTCTCGAGGATGGTGTTGACGGATGCGACCGTTTCCCCGGCCTTGCCCAGCGTGTCATCGGCCGACACCATCGCCGTGTCGATGAGCGCGAGCGTCTCGCGCGCCTCGGTGAAGGTGACCTCGACCGCCGAGAGCATGCTGGCCGTGCTTTCGGCCACCGCGTCGAAGCGGGCCACCGCCCCGGAGACATCGCTGCCCAGCTGGTCAAGCACGCGCGTCGCGGTCGCGCTCGTCTCGCGCAGATCGGCGGTGAGCGCGGGCAGCTCCTCGCTCAGAAGCGTGTTCGCGGTCTCGAAGGTCTCGCGTGCGGTCTGAAGCGTTTCGGTCCCTGCGACAAGCGCCGTGTCCGCCGTGTCGGCCAAGGCCCCGAGCCGGTCCGAGAACGCCACCACCTCGCGCGCGGCAAGGCTCAGATCCTCGGACAGCGATTCCAGGTTGGTGAGCGTCGAATCCAGCCGTTCGGTCGCGGCGGCCGTGTTCTGCAGGATTGCGTCGATGGCCGCGCGGTTGTCTTCGCTGAAGACCTCGTTCACGTCTTCAAGAAGCGTGACCGCGCGTTCCAGCAGCAGCGGCGCGCCCTCAAAGACCGATTGCAGCGCGCTGCGTTCCGACGGGATGACCGCGCCGTCGGGCAGTTTCGCGGCATCGGGCGACCCGCCGGAAAGCCCGACATAGGCCACCCCGGTGACGCCCTGCGCCTGCAGCTGCGCGACGGTTTGCGTCGTCACCGGCGTGTCGGCGCGCACCTCGATCCGGATGCGCACGCGCGAGGGGTCTTCGGCATCGAAGCGCAGGTCGACCACCTGGCCCACCGGCAGACCGTTGTAGCGCACATCCCCCGCCGCCCCGAGCCCCGAGACATCGTCGAAGAGGATATCGTAATAGGCATATTGACGGTCGATCTCGACCTTGGCGAGCCACAGGAACAGCCCCAGCGCGCCCAGCATCGACAGAAGCGCGAAGGCCCCGATCAGGATGTAGTTCGCTCTGGTTTCCATGCCCCGCCCCGGTCAGCCCTGTTCCGCCCGGGCCGCCCGCGCGCGGGGGCCAAGGAAATAGTCGCGCACCCAGGGGTGATCGACCCGCGCCATGTCTTCGATCGGGCCCTCGACGAGAACCCGCTTTTCCGCCAGCACCGCAATCCGGTCGCATATCGCATAAAGACTGTCGAGATCATGGGTCACCATGAACACCGTCAGGCCAAGCGACGCCTGCAGATCCCGGATCAGATCGTCATAGGCCGCCGCGCCGATCGGGTCCAGCCCGGCGGTCGGTTCGTCAAGGAACACGATTTCGGGGTCCAGCGCCAGCGCCCGCGCCAGTGCGGCCCGCTTGCGCATCCCGCCCGACAGCTCCGACGGCAGCTTTCCGCAGGCCAGCGGCGGCAGGCCCACCATGCTGATCTTCAGCTCGCCCACCGCCTTCATCAGCGCCGGCGACAGGTTCAGATGTTCGCGCAAGGGCGCCATGACGTTCTGCAGCACCGTCAGCGACGAAAAGAGCGCCCCGTCCTGAAAGGCCACGCCCCAGCGCCGTTCGACCGCGCGGCGGTCCTTCTCGGGTCCGTTCAGGACATCGGTGCCCAGCACGCGGATCGTGCCCGCCGACGGGCGGTTCAGCCCGACGATGGTGCGCAGAAGCACCGACTTGCCCGTGCCCGACCCGCCGACGATGCCCAGCACCTCGCCCCGCCAGACATCGAGGTCGAGCCCGTCATGCACGACCTGCGGCCCGAACCGGGTGACAAGGCCGCGCACCTCGATCACCGCCTCGCGGTCCTTGTTGATCTGCGGCCCGGCCATCAGACACCTACTTCCGTGAAGAAGATGGAAAACAGCGCATCCACCGCGATGACAAGGAAGATCGACTGCACCACCGATGCCGTGGTCTGTTGCCCCACACTTTCCGACGACCCCTTCACCAGCATTGCGCGCCAGCAGGCGACGACGCCGATGATTAGCGCGAAGACCGGCGCCTTGATCATGCCGACCCCCAGATGCCAGATGTCGGTGCCCTCTTTCAGCCGGGTGAGGAACATCCCCGGGCTGACGCCGAGATCGAGCCAGCTGGTGATCATGCCCCCGAAAAGGCCCGAGACATTGGCGATGAAGCCCAGCGCCGGCAGCATGAGGATGAGCGCGAGCACCCGCGGCACCACCAGCACCTCGACCGGGTCGAGCCCGAGCGTGCGCATGGCGTCGATTTCCTCGCGCACCTTCATCGACCCGATCGACGCGGTGAAGGCCGACCCCGACCGCCCCGCGACGATGATCGCGGTCAGAAGGATGCCCAGTTCGCGCAGGATCGAGATGGCGATGAGATCGACGACGAAAATCTCGGCCCCGAACTGGCGCAGTTGCTGCGCGCCCTGAAAGGACAGCACGACCCCGATCAGGAAGCTCATCATCACCACGATGGGCACGGCGTTCAGCCCCACCTCCTGCATCTGGCTGACCAGCGCGGCGGGCCGAAGGCGGCGCGGGTCGATCAGGCAGCGGCCCAGCCGGTGCATGGTGAGGCCTAGGAAACTGATCAGCGACACCGCCGAAGACCCCGCGGCTGCCGTCGCGCGGCCCAGGTCCTGCAGCCAGTTGGCAAGGCCGTGCGGGCGCGCCTCTTGCGCCGGCTCCTCAGGCAGGGCCGCGCGCACGGTGTCGATGAGGTGGCGCACCTCGTCCGAGGCACCCGTCACCGTCACCCGCGCGCCGCCCCGTTCGAGCCTGTCCTGCACCTGCAGCAGCAGCAGCGCCCCGCCGGTATCCACCCGGTCGAGCCGCGAGAGATCGAGCGTCACCTCGCTCCCTGGCGCGGCATAGGCGGCAAAGGCCTTCTCGGCCGCGCCCAGCGCGCTGGTGACCAGCGCCCCCACCGGCCGCAGCACGGCCGCGTCCTGCGCTGCGTCGAGTGTGAGATCTGCGGGTTTCATCGGTCGGGGGCAGCTCCGGGTCCGGGCAATCCCGCCGATGGTAGGCAAGCTTGGCGGCCAAGGCCAGAGGGCCCCGCGCGGTCATTCCCGCCGCAGCGCCTCGATCGGGTCGAGCCGCGCGGCGCGGCGGGCGGGAAAGAACCCGAAAACGATGCCGACGAAGGCGGAGAATCCGAAGGACAGAAGGACGATGCCGGGATCGGGCGAGAACGGCACCGCCAGCGCCCGCGCCCCCGCCAGCCCAAGGCCAAGGCCCAGCAGGATCCCGACGATGCCGCCCAGCATCGACAGGATGATGGCCTCGACCAGAAACTGGGTCAGCACGTCGCGCGCCCGCGCCCCGATGGCAAGCCTGATCCCGATCTCGCGCGTGCGTTCGGTGACGGACACGAGCATGATGTTCATGATCCCGATGCCCCCCACCAGAAGGCTTACCGCCGCCACCGCCGACAGAAGCCCGGTCATCACATCGGTGATCCCCGTCAGCATCGACGCGAACTGCCTTGTGTCGAGAGCCTCGAAATTGTCTTCCTCGCCCGCGCCGATCCGGCGGCGTTCGCGCATCAGCGCAACGATCTCTTCGCGCGCCGCATCGATCGAGGCGCCTCCGCGGATCGAGACATAAAGGCTCTGCACATCCGCGTTGCCCGCGATCCGGCGCTGGAAGGTGGCCAGTGGCAGGATCACGAAATCGTCCTGATCGGCGCCGAAGGTCGACGCCCCCTTCGACCGCAAAAGCCCGATCACCCGGCAGGACAGGGTGCCGACGCGGATCGTCGCGCCCACCGGATCGCCGGTGCCGAAGAGCGTCTGCCGCACGGTCTGGCCGATGATGCAGACGGCCCGGCCCGACCGGGTTTCGCCGGTATCGAACAGCCTGCCTGACGCCACCTCCCAGCGGGCGGCCTCGAAATAACGGTTGTCGGTGCCGACCACATCGGTCAGCCGGTTCTCGTTGCCGAAGATCACCCGGTCGCGCGTCTGGCTGATCGGCGCCGCGACCGCGACCGCCGGAATGCCGCTTTCCACCGCGTCGTTGTCGCGCAGCGAGAAGGGGGGCGCCGTGGTGGCGTTCGGCCCACCCCGCATGGCGCCCTGACCCGGCACCACGATGACGACGTTGGTGCCCAGCTTTTCGACATCGGCCGATACCTGTTCGGCCGATCCCCGCCCCACCGTCACCATCGCGATGACGCTGGCCACCCCGATCACCACCCCAAGCACCGTCAGCGCCGAGCGCAGGGCGTTCAGAAAGATTGCCTGCACGGCGAGGCGGAGCGCTTCAACCAGCATCGCCGCTCGGCCCGTCGCGGTCGATCCGGCCGTCCACCATCCAGATCAGCCGGTCGGCATGGCGCGCCATGTCCTCTTCATGGGTGACCATGACGATGGTCAGCCCGGCCTCGCGGTTGAGCGCCTTGAGCATCTCCATGATCCCGGCCGAGGTCCTGGTGTCCAGGTTCCCGGTCGGTTCGTCCGCGAGCACGATCTTGGGCCCGCCCACCAGCGCGCGCGCAATGGCGACGCGCTGCTGCTGACCACCCGACAAGGCCCCCGGGTCGTGATGGGCACGATCTTCCAGCCCGACGCGCGCCAGCGCCGCGCGCGCGGCCTTGTGCCGTTCGGCGCGGGGGCGACCGCGGTAGATCAGCGGCAGCTCCACGTTCTGCAGCGCGCTGTTGCGCGGCAGCAGGTTATAGCCCTGGAACACGAAACCGATGTAGTGGCGACGCAGAAGCGCACGCTGATCGCGCGACAGCCCCGCGACCTCGACCCCCATGAAGCGGTAGTGCCCCGATGTCGGCGTATCGAGACAGCCGATCACGTTCATCGCGGTCGACTTGCCCGATCCGCTTGGCCCCATGATGGCGATGAATTCCCCCGCGCGCACCGTCAGGTCGATCCCGTCGAGCGCGCGCACCGCGATATCGCCCGACCCGTAGACGCGGGTGATGCCGCGCAGCTCGATGACCGGGACATCAGTCATCCGACCGGCCCGTGATCACCAGATCTCCCTCGGCCAGATCGCCGCCCATGATTTCCGTGACCTCGCCGTCGGTTTCGCCGGTCTCGATCGCGGTCTCGACGGGCTGCCCGTCTCGCAGGACCCAGATTGTCCCGTCGCCGGCTGTCGCGGGGGCCTGCGGGGTCGTCGGCATCAGCATGCCCAGCAATCCGCTGCGGTCGTCGTCTTCCCGCGCATCGGGTTGCGGCGGAGCGAAGCGCAGTGCGGCGTTGGGTACGACCAGCGCATCCGCCACTTCGGCCACGGTGATCTCGGCCGTTGCGGTCATGCCCGGGCGCAGCAGCATCCCGGAATTGTCCACGTTCAGGATCGCCTTGTAGGTCACCACGCCGTTCACGATCTCGGCGGCGAAGCGCAATTCCGAGATCTCGGCGGGAAAGTGGCGGTCGCGGAAGGCGTCGACCGTGAAGCGCGCCGTATCGCCCACCGCGACGCGGCCGATATCGGCCTCGTCTATGGCGACCTGAACCTGCATTTCGCGCAGGTCCCCGGCGATGGTGAACAGCACCGGCGCCGACAACGCGGCGGCGATGATCTGGCCGGGATCGACCGCACGGTCCAGCACCACACCCCGGATCGGCGAACAGATGCAGGCATTGTCGAGATCGGTGCGGTGCAGGCTCAGCGTCGCGTCGGCCAGATCGCGGTCGGCCTTGGCTGACCGCAGTTCGGCCTCGGCCCGTTTCAGGGCGGCCTCCTGCGCGATGAAGGTCTGGTGCGGCGTCACCCCCCGCCGTTCCAGCGTGCGCGCGATCTCGAAATCCGCGCGTGCCTTGTCGAGCACTGCCTGCGCCACCGCCACCCGCGCCCCGGCGGTTTCGACCGATGCCTGCGCGATGGCAAGCTGCGCTTCGAGCTTGCGGGTGTCGAGCGTGGCCAGAACCGTGCCCTCATCCACGCTGTCGTTGAAATCGACTGTCACGGTGTCGATCTCGCCGGACAATTCGCTCGAGACCTCCACAAGGGTGGTGGGTTCGACCGTGCCGGTCGCGGTGACGGTGACGGTAAAGCTGCCCCGCACCACCGGCGCGGTCCGGTAGGCAGTGTTGCCCCCGTCGCCGAAGACCGCGATGCCCAGCCAGACAAGCCCGGCGAGAACCGGCACAAGAACCGCCCCGGCGATCAGCGTCGACCGCCTTTGCCCCCCGGAGCCAAGCCCGAGGATGCGCGTGATCTCTTCCTGTGCGTCGTCCGCCATGCGTCAGGCCCCCATTGCGGCAACCATCGCATGCGCCCGGGGCGGGCTTCATTGATCGCGGTCAGTCGCCGGGCCGGGCGGGGGGCTTTTGTCCGCCGTCAATGGCAGGCGCGCGCGAATCGCGCATGCTTCAAGGATCGACAGGAAATGCAGACCCGGAGAAAGACCGTCGGAACATGTCGGCAGGCAGGGACCGCGGACTGATGGACCGGTGACGCGATGCGTCCTGAAGATCGGGGCTGTCGGGCACATGTTCGGAAGATCGGTGGAGACTGCGATCGACCGGACGGGCCCGGCAGCCTTCCGGCAGTCCTGCCCATCGGTCATCATCCATTCGCAGCCGGCGGCCCATACCCCCCGTGAGGGGGCATGGGACGGACCGTATCGGTCATTCCATCTTGGGAAGCTGTCCTGCTGCCTCTGCCGCCATCATCTCGTCGGCATCGAGGCTTCCGTCGCCATTGGTGTCCATTCCGGCGAATGCCTCCTCGGTCACGTCGTCATAGACCGCGGCGATCTCTTCATAGCTCGCCACGCCGTCGCCGTTCTGATCGACTTCCGCCATCGAGGCCATGGCAGCGGATGCGGCAAGAAGCCCGGCCGCGAAAGGTATCCAAGGT
>CAZNMV010000099.1:0-9386 GCA_964573835.1 uncultured Aestuariivita sp.
CAGCCTCTGACCGCCCGCCTACGATATCTCGGACACCAGCGAACAGGTCTTTGAAGATGTTCATCCCGAAGGCGCACTCAGCTGTTACTGCCTCTATCCGGCGGGTGATTGTCAGCCCTTGGGGGTAGGCTTCTGTAGTGAGCATGATGGCGTCAATTTCTGCCTTCTTCGGCCTTGCGCTGTTTGTCTGCGTATGTCCTGAACTGACACAGGAGTTACACAGATCCGCTGTGGCCTTGTTGAGTAGCGTCAGTGATTTTCCGCAAGATTTACAGAGTGCCATCATCAAATTCCTTGTCGCTCAATCTGCAGCCGCTATGCACAATAGGCAGCATCACGACAAGGATTGTGGCAACACTGATAGTCTAGCCAGCGGCAATCAGTTGAGAGGCCCTGAGAGCCTTACTGAGGGCCAGCATTGCTTTCAGTCTACTTGGTCCCATCGCGCTTATACAAGCCCGCCCAGCGCCCACCACAGACCCTCTGGGACCCTCCAGATCATAGGGCAACGATCCGGGTCGCCCGGGTTTGCTCCCTTGCGCGCAAGACAAAAAAGATTCGGGGTTTGTCGTTGAACGGGTCGGCGGAGATATGGCCGAGTAGTCGAAGGCGCTCCAGTTTGGAGGCACAAACGAGGGTGGTAGGCGTAGGTGGTAGGTGTGGGTGGTAGACTCTCAAGAAAACCAATAAAATAAGGGAAATCTGAGGGTGGCGGAGACGATGGGATTCGAACCCACGAGACGGTTTCCCGCCTACTCCCTTAGCAGGGGAGCGCCTTCGACCACTCGGCCACATCTCCGCCGACCCGTTTAGCGACACAGGGGGGCAGGCACAAGGGGGCGCGGGCGCGTCTTGAGATTGCGGGCTGCCAAAGGAAAGGCCGCCCAAGACAACTTACCTGTTGAACAGGAAATGCATCACGTCGCCGTCCTGCACGACATAGGTCTTGCCTTCCGCGCGCATCCGGCCTGCCTCTTTCGCGCCGGCCTCGCCGCCGAGGCGCACGTAATCGTCATAGGCGATCGTCTCGGCCCGGATGAAGCCCTTTTCGAAATCGCCATGGATGACGCCCGCGGCCTGCGGCGCCGCCGTGCCCTGGCGGATCGTCCAGGCGCGCGCTTCCTTCGGGCCCGCGGTGAAATAGGTCTCGAGATGCAAGAGCTCGTATCCCGCCCGGATCAGCCGGTCGAGGCCCGCCTCGCTCAGCCCCATCTCTTCGAGGAACATCGCCGCCTCTTCGGGGGCCAGCTGCGCCAGCTCCTCCTCGATCCGGGCGCTGATGACGACATGGGCGTTGCCTTGG
This sequence comes from uncultured Aestuariivita sp., assembly GCA_964573835.1. Classification (GTDB taxonomy): domain Bacteria; phylum Pseudomonadota; class Alphaproteobacteria; order Rhodobacterales; family Rhodobacteraceae; genus JAGYKE01. The sequence goes on from CAZNMV010000099.1 coordinate 1,304, forward strand.
GCCGCGGCCATCGCGGCCACGCGGGCGGATTGGGCGTTGCCATGGGCGGCATCGGCTTCGGCCACGTTGCAGACGTAAAGCACCGGTTTCGACGTGAGAAGCTGCAGCATCTTCCAGGCCTTCGCGTCTTCCGGCGCGACATCGACCGTCCGCGCCGGGCGGCCCGCGTCGAGCGCGGCCTTCGCCGCCTCAAGCAATGTCTGCTGCTGCAGCGCCTCCTTGTCGCCGCCGCGCACCTTGCGGCTGAGGTTCTGCAAGCGCTTCTCGACCGATTCGAGATCGGCGAGCATCAGTTCCGTCTCGATCGTCTCGGCATCGGCGACAGGGTCCACGCGACCTTCCACATGGGTGATGTCGTCATCCTCGAAACAGCGCAGGACATGGGCGATTGCGTCCACCTCGCGGATATTGGCAAGAAACTGGTTGCCGAGGCCTTCGCCCTTCGAGGCACCCTTCACGAGGCCCGCGATATCCACGAAGGTCATGCGCGTCGGGATCTTCTGCGCCGATCCCGCGATCTCGGCCAGCTTGTCGAGCCGGGCGTCGGGCACCGCGACCTCGCCCACGTTGGGTTCGATCGTGCAGAAGGGAAAGTTCGCCGCCTGCGCCGCCGCCGTGCGCGTCAGCGCGTTGAAGAGCGTCGATTTGCCGACATTCGGCAGACCCACGATGCCCATTCTGAAACCCATCTCGCCCTCCGTAAGGCCCAGCGCCCTGCGCAGGCTTCTACCACCATGACTGACCGGCGCAACCGCGCCGCGATCTGCGGCATTGATTTCCCCGCCCCCATTTGGCAACAGGGCGCGATCTGATCAGGAAAGACCCAGCATGACCCGCATCGACGCCCGGTTCGCCGACCTCAAGGCCCGCAACGCCAAGGCCTTCGTCGCCTATGTGATGGCGGGCGATCCCGATATGGCGACATCGCTCGACCTGGTGCGGGGCCTGCCTGCTGCGGGGGTCGACATCATCGAACTGGGCCTGCCCTTCACCGATCCCATGGCCGACGGCCCGACGATTCAGGTGGCAGGCCAGCGCGCGCTGGAAGGCGGGATGACGCTGGCCAGCACGCTCGACTTGGTGCGCGCGTTCCGCGAAGGGGATGACACCACGCCCATCGTCCTGATGGGATACTACAACCCGATCTATTCCCGCGGCGTCGACCGTTTTCTGGCCGAGGCGCAGGAGGCTGGCATCGACGGGCTGATCATCGTCGACCTGCCGCCCGAGGAAGATGACGAGCTCTGCATTCCCGCCCAGAAGGCGGGGCTGAACTTCATCCGGCTCGCGACACCGACGACGGATGAAAAACGCCTGCCGAAGGTCCTGCAGAACACAAGCGGCTTCGTCTATTACGTCTCGATCACCGGAATCACCGGGGCGGCCGAAGCGCAGGCGGTCGATGTCGGCCCCGAAGTCGCGCGCATCAAGGCGCAGACCGATCTTCCCGTCATCGTGGGTTTCGGCATCCGCACCCCCGATCAGGCCCGCGCCATCGCAGGCGTCGCCGACGGCGCTGTGGTGGGCTCGGCCATCGTGGCGGAACTGGCCTCGGGCAAGCCGGTGGCCGAGGTCCTGTCCTTCGTGAAATCGCTGGCGGACGGCGCTCACTCGGCCTGAGGGCGGCGGCGCAGCATGTGCATGGCGCGGTAGGCCGCGACCATCTCGTCCTTCTGGTTGTAGATGTCGTATTGCACCTCGACGAAGCCCCGGTCGGGCTTCGACCGGGATGCTTTCGCGCCCACCACCTCGGCCTTCACCCGCAGCGTGTCGCCCGCATAGACGGGCAGGATCCAGCGCACGTTCTCCATCCCCGGGCTTCCCATCGACGATTTCGACCAGTCGAAGGCGGCGAGCGTCAGGGTGAAGGCGGTCAGGATCGTGTGAAAGCCGCTCGCAATAAGCCCGCCATAGACCGAGGCCTTCGCCGCCTCTTCATCCAGATGAAAGGGCTGCGCGTCCCACTCAGCGGCGAAGGTCTTGATCGCGTCGGCCGACAGCGTGCGGGGCGCCGTCTCGTAGGTGAAGCCGACCGGCATGTCGTCGAAATACATCGCAAAGGACCTCCTGCTTCTTCTCGTTCCAAATACGCAAATCCGACCGTTACGCAAACACCGAGGTAGCGGGTCAGCGGAAGTCGCGGTCGCGGGGGGCTTCTGCGTTGCGGTGGGTGTCGAGATGGATGCGCAATTCGGTCAGTACCGGCAGGATGCTCAGAAGCCGCCCGGCGTCGAGCTTGGCGAGCATCGTCCCGAACTCGGGCGCGAGGGCCGCGATGGTGCGATCGCGCAGGGCGCGCCCCTCGTCGGTGATCCAGACGCATTTCGACCGGCCGTCATTGGGGTTGGGGCGCACCGCGACAAGCCCGTGCTTTTCCAGAATCCCCACGGAATGCGTCATCGTCGTCTTCGGCACCTGAAAGGCGCGCGCCAGTTCCACCGGCGTGCGCCCGTCCGCCACGCGGATCAGGTGATTGAGGATGGCGAAATGGGCACCCAGCAGGCCCTTGGGCAGCTTTTCCTCGAGGATCGCGCGCGACAACTGCTCGATGATCCCGATTTCGTTGAAAAGCGCGAAAAGCGCCCCCGGTGCCGGGCGGTCTTGATCAGGCAAGCTTCTCCTCCAGAGGCCAGCGCGGGCTTGGGCCCACGGTCGGACCATAGCCCAGCCTGCCCAACATTTGCACGACCCCACCGTCGCCGGCCAGCCTGTCATGGGCCTGTGCATGGAGATCGGCCATTTCCGGAAACTCCTGCAGGGCCTGACTCATCGGCTGGACGCCCAGACCCAGACCCGTCGCGGCCAGGTTCAGCCGCACCCAGTCGCGGCCGGCGACGATCTGTTCAGCGCGCGTGTTGCCCGGCGTCGTCAGCCAGATATAGGCCATACCGGTGCGCGCAGTCGATGTCACCATGTCGAGGCCGGTGCGGAACGGGAAACTGTCGGTCGGGATCGCGCCTTCGCGGGTGAACTGACCGGTCAGACGCAGCGTTTCCCACATCGGCCCGGAAAAATCGATGCCGTCGGGGTTTGCATCCACCTCGCGATGGCCGATGCGGAACAGATCGACGCTTTCCTTGTAGGTGCGGGGCGTTTGGAACTCGATCTCGAAGGCCCGCGCGGTCAGATCGCGCAGCGCCTCGACCTCGGTTGCATCATTGGTCGAGGCGACGCCGCTGCCCCGCGACACGCTTGCGGCGAGTTGTGCCAGGACCTCGCCTGCCACGGGACGCGCCAAGTCGTAGGGTTCCTTCAGGGACCGACGGTCAAAGACCTGGCCGAACAGCGCAGGCTCGGCCCGGGCGTCGCCGCGCGTGAACCGCGCCACCGCCACCGGGCGCGCATCGAGCGCCGTCGCATCCTCTCCTTCGGGAAAAAGGTCCAGCTCCACGGCATAGCCGTCAGCCGCCGCCGCCAGCGTCATGATCTCGAGGAAACAGCCAAGCCCGATGACGATCTGGCGGCTGAAGGGATCGGTGTGTGGCAGCAGGCGGTCAGTATCGACGAACAACGTCACCTGGTCGGGCACCGAGACATCCACCTTCCATGGCTGACGGTTATGCGGGTTGGGCGCAAGGATCGCGTGGCTCAGCGCGCGCATGCGCGGATCGGCATGGCCACCCGCCGTGGCCCAGGGCGCGTGGGCGCTGCGGGGCGTGCGGGTGACGGCGAAGGCGGCGCTTGCGGTTGCGGCGAGGATGGCACCACCCCCGATCAGGGCGAGGGTCTTTCGGCGGGACAGGGTCATAACGATCTCCAACTAATACAATATTGAACTAAATAAGGCAAAATAGAAATAAGTCAACCGCAACGTGACGCATTGAGATTCCGCGTGCCCGCCGGTAACAAAACCTGACCACAGGAAGGGGCCGTCCATGACCGTCATCACCACCATCGCCGACCTGCGTCGCCTGCATGAACGCCGCGTGCCGCGCATGTTCTACGACTACGCCGAAAGCGGCAGCTGGACGGAACAGACCTTCCGCGAGAACACGACCGATTTCGACCGCATCCGCCTGCGCCAGCGCGTGGCGGTCGACATGTCGGGGCGCTCGACCAAGACGCAGATGATCGGCCATGACGTGGCGATGCCGGTGGCGCTCGCCCCGGTCGGCCTGACCGGCATGCAGCACGCGGACGGAGAGATGAAGGCCGCCCGCGCCGCCGAGCAGTTCGGCGTGCCCTTCACGCTGTCCACCATGTCGATCAATTCGATCGAGGATGTGGCGGGTTACACGAAGCAACCCTTCTGGTTCCAGCTCTACACCATGAAGGACGAAGACTATGTCCACCGCCTGATCCAGCGGGCGAAGGACGCCAAGTGCTCCGCGCTGGTCATCACGCTTGACCTGCAGATCCTCGGCCAGCGGCACAAGGACCTCAAGAATGGCCTGTCCGCTCCGCCCAAGCTCACGCCGAAGACCATCGCCAACCTGATGACCAAATGGTCCTGGGGGATCGAGATGCTGTCGGCCAAGCGCCGGCATTTCGGCAATATCGTGGGCCATGTGAAGGGCATTTCCGATGCCTCGTCGCTGGGGGCATGGACGGCAGAGCAGTTCGACCCGACGCTCGACTGGGCGAAGATCGGCAAGCTGATGGAGCTGTGGGGCGGCAAGGTCATCCTCAAGGGCATTCTCGACGCGGAGGACGCCAAGATGGCGGCCAAGCTCGGCGCCGACGCCATCGTCGTGTCGAACCATGGCGGACGGCAGCTCGACGGGGCGCTGTCGTCGATCCGCATGCTGCCCTCGATCCTCGACGCCGTGGGCGACAAGGTCGAGGTCCATCTCGACAGCGGTATCCGGTCGGGTCAGGATGTGCTGAAGGCCGTCGCGATGGGTGCCAAGGGCACCTTCATCGGGCGCGCCTTCGTCTATGGGCTGGGCGCCATGGGCCAGAAGGGCGTGACCAAGGCGCTCGAGATCATTCACCGCGAACTCGACGTGACCATGGCTTTGTGCGGCGAAAAGTCGGTGACGGCGCTGGGCCGCCACAACCTGCTGATCCCCGAGGATTTCGAAGGCCGCTGGCAGCAGTGATGGTGGCGGGGCAGGGTGCGCGATGCTGATCTTCTCGGCCCAGTCTCTGGCCTTCCTCGCCGTGCCGAAAACCGGCACGACGGCGATCGAGATGACCCTGCGCCGCAAGGCCGATATCGTCTTTTCCAAGCACCGCAAGCACATGACGGCGGCGCGCTTTCACAACAAGGTGGCACCCTTTCTCGCCGATGCCTTCGACCTGCGGCCTGAACGCATCGCGGTCTTGCGCGATCCCGTCGACCAGATCGGAAGCTGGTATCGGTACCGGCTGTCCGAAGACCAGACGGGCTCCGACCGCAGCACGCAGGGTCTCAGCTTTGACGAGTTCGTGCTGGACGTGATCCGCGACAACCCGCCGCCCCATGCTGGGATCGGCAGCCAGTTCAACTTCCTGACCTCGGGCAAGGGCGATGTGCTGGTTCATCGTCTTTTCGCCTACGAGGATCAGCCGCGCCTGCGGTCCTTCCTGTCCGATCGGTTCGGCGAAGATCTGGACTTCAAGCCATGGAATGTCTCGCCGCGCGCGCCCACGCCGCTCTCGCCCGGGGTGCTGGCGCGGCTTCGGACAGCGCGGGCCGAGGAATTCGCGCTCTACGAACGGTTGCGCGATGCCGGGGGAGAGCTAGGCTTCGACCTGGCCTGACCGGACCTGGCGCACCAGCAGCGGCACGGTGATCAGCGCGGTGGACAGAAGCACCGCCGCCACCACGAGAAACGACGCCGACAGCGAGACGACCTCGGCCACCCCGCCCAGAATCGCGGGACCGATCAGGAAGGCGCCGTAGCCGATGGCCGACACCTGTGCCAGCGCCGCGACGCGGGTCAGCGGGCTCACGCTGCGGCCGACCAGACCTATGGCCAGCGGCACGACCAGCGACACGCCCAGTCCCATGAGCGCAAAGCCCAGATGCGCCGCCCCCGCTGTCGCGGCGAGCGAGGCCAGCGTTGCCCCCGCCGCCGCCGCCGTGCAGGCCACCGCGATCAGCACGGTATCGGGGACATACCGGCCCAGCACATGCCCGAAGAGCCGCCCGACCCCCATGGCCAGTCCCAGAAGGGCAGGGCCCAGCGCCGCCTGGGTCGCAGTGCCCCCCAGCTCGCGTTCGATCAGAAGCGCCGACCATCCTTCGCCCGAGCTTTCCGCGAAAAGCCCCGCAAGCACCACCGCGCCCCCCAGCCAGATCAGTCCGCCGCGCCGCCGCTGGGGCAGGATGGTGCTGGGATCGCTCGCATGGACGTGGGGCGCGCGCATTGCAAAGGCCAGAAGGCACAGCCCCAGCGCGATGGCCGGAAAGATCGCCTGCACGGACAGACCCGCCTCGCGCGCCATGCCTGTGGCGAGGGCCACACCGGCATAGCCGAAGGAATAGAGCGCGTGATGCAGGCTCATCAGCTGGCGTTTCTCGCGCATCTCGACTTCCGAGACGCGGCTGTTCATCAGGATGTCGCAGATGCCGGACGCCGCCGCCACGGCGAGCATGGCCGCCCCGAAGCCGATGACCCCCTCCGCCAGAACGGCCGCGGCGAAGCCCAGCCCCATGCCCGCGGTGCAGGCGGCCAGCGACCAGTCGCGCAGGAGCCGGTCGACCAGGGGTGCCAGCCACATTGCCGCGATGGCGCCCGAGCTGGCCATCATGAAGATCGCCCCGAACTCCGCGTCCGATGCGCCGATCTGCTCCTTCAGCACCGGCACCGTCGCCGCGAAGGCGGCCCAGACCGCGCTCATGGCAAGAAAGGCCAGCGCGGGGGCGCGGGTGCCGGAAAAGGGGTGGAACCTCAGCATGGGCGCACTTGGCACGACGCCCCTTCCCTAAGCAAGCGAAACCCCTTTTCAAGCGCGGGGAATGCGTCTATGGACGCGGCTTCACGCGGGCATACAGCCTTGGAGGATGCCCGCCCCATATGGAGAGACAACATGGCTGGTGAGATTCCTGATCTCGTCGCCCAGGAACGCACGGGGACAGGCAAGGGCGCCGCTCGTCAGGCACGTCGTGCCGGTATGGTTCCGGGCATTGTTTTCGGTGGCGACAAAGACCCGCTGGCGATCAACCTTCCCTTCAACGCCCTGATGAAGCGTCTGAAGGCCGGTCGCTTCAAGTCGACGCTGTTCAACCTGCAGGTCGAAGGCCACGAGGACGTGCGCGTGATCTGCCGCGACGTGCAGCGCGACGTGGTCAAGGACATGCCCGTGCATGTCGACTTCATGCGCCTGCGCCGCACCACCCGGGTCGCGCTGTTCATCCCGGTCGAATTCACCGGCCAGAAGGATTGCCCCGGCCTGCGCAAGGGCGGTGTCGTCACCGTGGTGCGCCCCGAGGTCGAACTGACCGTGACCGCGGGTGACATCCCCGACCACATCACCGTGGACCTGTCGGGCCTGACCATCGGCGACGTCATCACCATTTCGGACGTGACGCTGCCGGAAGGCGCGAAGCCCACGATCGACCGCGACTTCGTGATCGCCAACATCGCGGCCCCCTCGGGCCTGCGCTCGGCCGAGAACGATGCAGACGAGGAAGAAGTCGAAGGCTGATCCCCGCCCGCCCGGGGCTGCGAACGACAGGAACGGGGCCCGGAGCGGCCCCGTTTTTAATTCAGGCCCACCCAATCCCTTCTTCTCGTCCCAAATACGCAAATCCGGCGCTGATCGCTCCGCGCGCCCGTCAGGTCAGCTCCTGCACTGTCTCGAAAATCTCGAGATCGGGCGGTGCCAGATACATGTCGCGGCTGCCGCCCGCGTTGCGATGTGCCTCGCGGAAGGCCTCAGAGCGCGTCCAGTCCTGAAAGGCGGCCTCGGTCTCCCACGCGGTATGCGAGGCGTAAAGGACATGATCCCCGCGCACCGGCCCGCGCAGCAGGTGAAACGACACGAACCCTGGCACTGATTTCAGGTGGCTGTCGCGGGTGACCCACAGCGCCTCGAAAGCGGCAGCCGCCTCGGGGCGGACCTTGAACCGGTTCATTGTCAGATACATGGCAGGACCTCAGAGCTCGTTCTTCCCATCGGCCCGGTTTCGGGCCATATCGGGCACAGCCTCACG
>CAZNMV010000100.1:0-9320 GCA_964573835.1 uncultured Aestuariivita sp.
CGGGAAAGCCCATGCCTTCGATGATCCCCAGTTCGAAATCGAGCCGTTTTTCATACTCTTCGACCGGGGCGGCGTGGGGGATGACGGCCAGGCGTGCAGCCAGACCCAGGCGCGCCTGGGCGCGCAGTTCCTCGACCTCGTTCTCGGCGAATTTCGGAAGGATGGGGGCACGTTTGTCAGCCATGAAAGCGCAGCGGCGCGCGATCTCGACACTGTTTTCCAATGCCTCGGGCAGATCGGCGAACAGGATCGCCATGTCCTTGGGCGACTTGAAGTAATGCTGCGGCGTGAGGCGGCGGCGCGGTTCCTGCTGGTCGACATAGGCACCGTCGGCGATGCAGATCAGCGCGTCATGCGCCTCGTACATCTTGGCATCGGTGAAATGGACATCGTTGGTCGCGACCAGCGGCAGATCCATCGCATAGGCCATCTCGACGAAGCCGCGTTCGGTCTGCCGTTCGGCCGCCGGAAGCGCGCCGTCTTCGCCCGGGTGGCGCTGGAGTTCGACGTAAAGCCGGTCGCCGAACATGCCCTGCAGCCGCGTCATCAGCGCCTGCGCTGCCGCGCCCTGCCCCGCCTGCAGAAGGCGGCCCACCGGCCCATCCGCTCCGCCGGTCAGGCAGATCAGCCCCCCGGCATGGGCCGCCAGTTCCGACAGTGTGACCTGCGGCACCTGCCCCGCCTTGTCGAGGTAGAGACGGGAATTCAGCTGCATCAGGTTCATGTAGCCCGCGTCCGACTGCGCCAGCAGGACGACGGGTGCCGGCAGGCGCGGCTTGCCGCCCGGATCGGGTTCGAGATAAGCGAGCGAGATCTGGCAACCGACGATCGGCTGGATCCCCGCCCCCGCCAGGGTCACCGAAAATTCGAGCGCCGCGAACATGTTGTTCGTGTCGGTCAGCGCCACGGCGGGCATGCCCGCGCGCTTGCACAGATCAGGCAGCTTCTTGAGCCGCACCGCCCCTTCGAGAAGCGAATACTCGGAATGAACACGCAGGTGGATGAATCGGGGATTGGCTGTCATGGGATGACCCTAAGCGCCCCCGCGCGACAGGGCCAGAGCGCGATTGACAGGCGCGCCGCCCGGGATAGGGTCTCGGCACCTGTGTCGGGGAAGCTCATGTCATCCTGGATCGTGTTGTTTGTTGCGGGCCTGTTCGAGGTCGCCTGGGCGCTGGGCATGAAGGCGTCGAACGGATTCACCCATCTGGGCTGGTCGGCCTTCACGCTGGTCGCCGCGCTGGCCAGTTTCGGTCTTCTGGGCCTCGCGATGCGCGATCTGCCGGTCGGAACCGCCTATGCCGTCTGGGTCGGGATCGGCGCGGTGGGGGTGGCGATCTTCGGGATGATCTGGTTCGGCGATGCGACGACGGGTCTGCGGATCGCAGGCATTCTGCTGATCCTGACGGGTGTGGCCGTTCTGAAGGCCGCCGGATGATTGCGTGATTTGTCAGAAAAAGCTGAAGCTGCTTCGGCTCCTTTCGGGAAATCAGAAAGACCATCCTTGAAAATCCTGCCCTTTTCCGCAGATGAAGCGCCTTGTTCCCGGGCAGCGCCTAAAAATGTTGCATCCGCAGCGATGCTTTTTCTTGCACCGGGGCGGTGTCGCTTTCTAACGTTGGCGCTGTTGGACAATGCCGCCCGTCTCTACGTCGCATCGAGGCGGGCAATGGCCAAACACGGTACCGCGACGGGTCTGCACGCATGGAGATCACGTTTCTTCTCAACGGAGAGACGGTGAGGCTGACCGGCCGATCCCCCACCACCACCCTTCTGGACTGGCTGCGCGAAGATCGCGGCCTGACCGGCACCAAGGAAGGCTGCAACGAAGGCGATTGCGGGGCCTGCACGGTGATCGTCACCGATCCGGGCGGCGCGCGGACGCTGAACGCCTGCATCCTGTTCCTGCCGCAACTGCACGGCAAGGCCGTGCGCACGGTGGAAGGCATCGCCGGGCCGGGGGGCGAATTGCACCCTGTGCAGCGGGCGATGATCGACCACCACGGCAGCCAGTGCGGCTTTTGCACGCCGGGCTTCATCGCGTCGATGGCCTGCGCGCATCTGAACGGGGCGCGCGATTTTGACGATCAGCTGGCGGGCAATCTCTGCCGCTGCACCGGCTATGCGCCGATCATCCGCGCGGCGCAGGCGGCGGCCGATGCCCCCGTTCCCGACTGGATGCGCGACACCACCCCCGACGCGGGCGCGGCGCAAGGCCCGGGCTGGTTCGCGCCCGACACGGCCGATACCTTGGCCACGCTTTATGCCGCGCACCCCGACGCGACACTGGTTGCGGGGGCGACGGATGTGGGCCTCTGGGTCACGAAGCAGATGCGCGATCTGGGCCCCGTGATCTTCCTGCACCGCTGCGCCGATCTGCAGGGGATCGGAGAGACGGACACAGGCCTGCGCATCGGCGCAGGCGCCACGATGGACCGGGTGCTGCGCGCGATGGCGGACCGCCACCCGTCTTACGCCGAGATGGTGCGCCGCTATGGCTCGGCCCAGGTGCGCAACGCCGCCACCATCGGCGGCAACATCGCCAACGGATCGCCCATCGGGGACAACCCGCCTGCGCTCATCGCCTTGGGCGCGCGGCTGCACCTGCGGATGGGCGCGGCGCGGCGCGAGATGGCGCTGGAGGATTTCTTCCTGGACTACGGGCGTCAGGACCGCCGCCCCGGCGAATTCGTCGAGGCGGTGACGATCCCCGCCCAGCCCGACCGGCTGCGGGTCTACAAGCTGTCGAAGCGCTTCGATCAGGATATCTCGGCCGTCTGCGGGGCGTTCAACATCACTGTCACCGGCGGGATCGTGACGGCAGCGCGCATCGCCTTCGGTGGCATGGCGGGCGTGCCGAAACGCGCGGACGCGGTCGATGCCGCGCTGACCGGCCAGCCCTGGACGGAAGCGACGGTCACAGCCGCCCTGTCCGCCTTCGCGCAGGACTTCACCCCGCTGTCAGACATGCGCGCCAGCGCCGCCTATCGCCTTGCCACCGCGCAGGCGATGCTGCGGCGGTATTTCCTTGAAGATCAGGGCGTTGCCACCGACGTTCTGGGGGTCACGGCATGAGCGTCGCAAAACCCCTGCCGCACGACGCCGCCGCGCTCCACGTCACCGGGCAGGCGCGCTATGTCGATGACATCCCAGCGCCAGCGGGCACGCTGCACCTGGCCTTCGGGCTGTCGGGCGTGGCGCGCGGCCGGATCGGGGCGATGGACCTGAGCGCGGTGCGTGCCGCCTCCGGTGTCGTCGCTGTGCTGACGGCGGATGATCTGGCCCATGGCGCCGATACCTCGCCGTCCGCCCATGATGAGCCGCTTCTGGCCAAAGGCGAGGTCTTCTTCGAGGCGCAGCCGCTCTTTCTGGTGATCGCCGACAGCCACCTTGCCGCCCGCCGCGCCGCGCATTTGGCGCGGGTCGAGATCGCAGCGATGACCCCGATCCTGACCGTGGACGAGGCGCTGGAAGCGAACAGCCGGTTCGAGGACGGCCCGCGCATCTATGGCAAGGGCGACGCCCCGGCGGCACTGGCGCAAGCGCCGCGCCGGTTGCAGGGGCGGCTCGACCTCGGCGGGCAGGAGCATTTCTATCTCGAAGGGCAGGCCGCGATGGCCTGGCCACAGGAAGGGGGGGACATGATGGTCTTCTCCTCGACCCAGCACCCGACCGAGATTCAGCATAAAGTGGCCCATGCGCTGGGCCTGCCGATGCATGCCGTGCGCGTCGAATGCCGCCGGATGGGGGGCGGGTTCGGTGGCAAGGAAAGCCAGGGCAATGCGCTTGCCATCGCCTGCGCGATAGCGGCGCAGGTGACGGGGCGGCCCTGCAAGATGCGCTATGACCGCGACGACGACATGCGCATCACCGGCAAGCGGCACGATTTCCGCATCGATTACGATGTGGGCTTCGACGATACGGGCCGCGTGCAGGCGGTGTCGTTCCACCAATACGCCCGCTGCGGCTGGTCGATGGACCTGTCGCTGCCGGTGGCCGACCGGGCGATGCTGCATGCCGACAATGCCTATGACCTTGCCCATGTGCGCATCGAAAGCCACCGGCTGAAGACGAACACGGCAAGCGCCACGGCCTTTCGCGGCTTCGGAGGCCCTCAGGGCATGGTGGGGATCGAACGCGTCATGGATCACGTCGCCCATGTCCTTGGCATGGACGGGGCCGAGCTGCGGCGGCGCAACTATTACCCCTCCGCCGAAGCGGTGGCGAAGGGCGCGCAGGCCGGGACGACACCCTACGGCATGGCGGTCACGGATTTCGAACTGCACGGGATGACCGCGCGGTTGCTGGAAACCTGCGATTACGCGGCGCGGAAGCAGGCCGTCGCCGACTGGAACGCCGCGAACCCGGTGATCAGACGCGGGATCGCCTTCAGCCCGGTGAAGTTCGGGATTTCCTTCACGCTGACGCATCTCAATCAGGCGGGCGCGCTGGTGCATGTGTATCAGGACGGGTCCATCCACCTGAACCATGGCGGGACGGAAATGGGACAGGGCCTGTTCCAGAAGGTCGCGCAGGTCGCGGCGAGCCGCTTCGGCGTGCCCATGGAAGCGGTCAAGATCACCGCGACCGACACCGCCAAGGTGCCCAATACGTCCGCCACCGCAGCCTCCTCCGGGTCGGACCTGAACGGCATGGCGGTCAAGGCCGCCTGCGACACGATCCGTGACCGGATGGCGGAACATCTTGCCGAACGCCACCAGACGACGCCCGACGCCGTACGGTTCGAAGGCGGCGAGGTCATCGTCGGGGACACACGGATGAGTTTCGCCGACGCGGCCAAATCCGCCTGGATGGCGCGGGTGTCGCTGTCGGCGACGGGGTTCTACAAGACGCCGAAACTGGAATGGGACCGCATCCGCGGCACCGGGCGGCCGTTTTTCTACTTCGCCTATGGCTGCGCGGTGACCGAAGTCGCCATCGACACCCTGACCGGCGAAAACCGCATCCTGCGCGCCGATGTCCTGCATGATTGCGGCGCGTCGCTGAACCCGGCGATTGATCTGGGCCAGATCGAAGGGGCCTATGTGCAAGGTGCAGGCTGGCTCACGACGGAAGAACTGGTCTGGGACGAACACGGCAGGTTGCGCACCCATGCGCCCTCGACCTACAAGATCCCGGCCTGTTCCGACCGGCCGGACGTGTTCAACGTCACCCTCTGGGACGGGCAGAACCGCGAGGACACAATCTATCGGTCGAAAGCCGTGGGCGAGCCGCCCTTCATGCTGGGGATATCCGCCTGGCTGGCGCTGTCGGACGCGGTTGCGTCCTGCGGTGCGGCCTATCCGGCGCTGAACGCGCCCGCCACCGCCGAAGAGGCCTGGCGCGCGCTGGGGAGAGTGCGGCATGGGATTTGACCTCAAGGGCTTGCAGGACACGGTTGCCGCGCAGGGACGCGTCGCGCGTGTCGTTGTCTGCGCGGTGGCCGGGTCCACCCCGCGCGAGGTGGGCGCGGCGATGCTGGTCTGGGAGGGCGGCCAGTCGGGCACCATCGGCGGCGGAGAACTGGAATTCCGCGCCGCAGGCGAGGCGCGCGCGATGCTGGCAGGCGGGGAGGCGCGCGCCTTCACCACGCAGGCGCTTGGCCCCGATCTGGGCCAGTGCTGCGGTGGAGGTGTCAGCCTGCTGACGGAAGTCTTTGACGCCCAATCGCTTTGCGGCTTGTCCACAGAGGTGGTCGCGCGACCTGTCCACAGGCACGGGCCTGTGGATACCCCGCCGCTGGCGGTCGCGCGCATCCTTTCACAGGCGCGCAATGCGGGCCAAAGCCCACAGATGCAACTGGTCGAAGGCTGGATGATCGAACCGGTGGCCCGGCCCGCCCGCGCCATCTGGATCTGGGGTGCCGGCCATGTGGGGCGCGCCATCGTCGGCGTTCTGGCCCCCCTGCCCGACTTGTCGCTCACCTGGATCGACACGGCGCCGGACCGGTTTCCCGATGATGTGCCGGAAGGCGTCACGGTGCTGCCGGCTGCCGACCCCGTTCGCCTTGTCCCCCATGCGCCGCCGCAGGCCGAGCATCTGGTCCTGACCTATTCCCACACGCTCGATCTGGCGCTCTGCCATGCGCTCCTGAACCACGGCTTCGCCTTCGCGGGGCTGATCGGGTCGGCGACGAAATGGGCGCGCTTCCGGTCGCGGCTGGCGGCACTCGGCCATGCGCCGCAATCCATCGCCCGCATCACCTGCCCCATCGGTGACCCTGCCTTGGGCAAGCATCCGCAGGCCATCGCCGTGGGCGTCGCCGCGCGGCTGCTCGACCGCTGCAGCGACGCCGCAAGAAAGGACCGCACCGCATGACCCGGACGCTTCTCGACCTCAGCGGTCTGACCAAGGCCTATCCCGGCGTCGTCGCCAATTCCGACGTGTCCTTTCGCATCGGCGTTGGCGAGGTGCATGCGCTTCTGGGCGAAAACGGCGCGGGCAAGTCGACGCTGGTCAAGATGATCTATGGCCTCGTCAAACCCGATGCCGGCCGGATGACGCTGCGCGGCGCGCCCTATGCGCCCGGCGAACCCCGCGCCGCGCGTGCCGACGGAATCGCGATGGTGTTTCAGCATTTCTCGCTGTTCGAGGCACTGAGCGTGGCCGAGAACGTGGCGCTGGGCATGGAGAAACCCCCGAAACTGCGCGACCTCGCCCGCCGCATCCGCGAGGTGAGCGAGACCTATGGCCTCCCGCTCGACCCCGACCGGGTGGTGGGCGATCTGTCGGCGGGCGAACGGCAAAGGGTCGAGATCATCCGCTGCCTGCTGCAGGACCCCAAGCTTCTGATCATGGATGAGCCGACCAGCGTCCTGACCCCGCAGGAGGTCGAGATCCTGTTCCAGACGCTGCGCAAGCTCGCCGCGGAAGGCACGGCGATCCTTTATATCTCGCACAAGCTGGAGGAAATCCGCACGCTTTGCGACACCGCGACGATCCTGCGGCAGGGCAAGGTGGTGGGCACCTGCACCCCGCGCGAGACGACAGCGCGCGCCATGGCCGAGATGATGGTGGGCGCCACGCTGAAGACACCGACGCCGCGCGATCACGCGCTGGGGAATGTGGCGCTTTTTGTCACGGGGCTGTCGGTGGCGTCTCCGGGTGCGTTCGGCACATCGCTGAAGAACATACAGCTCATGCTCCGGCAGGGCGAGGTGATGGGCATCGGCGGCGTCGCAGGCAATGGGCAGGACGAGCTTCTGGGCGCGCTGTCGGGTGAAATTCGCAGCGCGCCCGATGCGATCCGCCTCGCCGGTCAGCCGGTCGGGCATCTGGGCCCCAATCAGCGCCGCGCGCTGGGTCTTCTGGCCGCGCCGGAAGAAAGGCTTGGCCATGCCGCCGCCCCGGACATGAGCCTGACCGAGAACGCGCTGCTGACCGGCGCGGTGCGCAAGGGACTGGAACGGCGCGGATTTATTGACTGGGCCAAGGCGCGGAGCTTTGCCGAGGACATCATCCGCACCTTCGACGTGCGCACACCGGGTCCGGGCAATGCGGCGCGGTCGCTGTCGGGGGGCAACCTGCAGAAGTTCGTGATCGGGCGCGAGGTGCTGCAGGCGCCGAAGGTGCTGGTGGTGAACCAGCCCACCTGGGGCGTGGACGCCGCCGCTGCCGCCGCGATCCGGCAGGCGTTGCTCGATCTTGCGGCCGAGGGGGCGGCGGTGCTGGTGATCAGCCAGGACCTCGACGAGTTGATGGAGATCGCCGGCCAGTTCGCCGCGTTGAACGAAGGGCGGCTGAGCGACATCCGCCAGACCGCAGGCCTTTCGATCGACGAGATCGGCCTGATGATGGGCGGCGCCCATGGAATGGAGGTGGCGCATGTCTGACAGAGCCCCCCTCACCCCGACCCTCTCCCCCGAGGGGGGGAGGGGGAGCGCGACGTCGTTGGGTCGCGGCGGCGGCATGCGCGGGATCTGCGTATTTTTGACCACAAAGAAGCAGGGGGGTTGCCCATGATCCGGCTGGAGAAACGGCCCCAGCCGTCGCGGTTCTGGACGGCGGCGACACCGGTCCTCGCAGTGCTGGCCACCATGGTGGCGGGGGGTATCCTGTTTGCCGCGCTTGGCAAGGACCCCTTCGTGGCGATCCGCACGATCTTCTGGGACCCGCTGTTCAATGAGCAATTCGCGGCCTTTTCGCGCCCACAGCTTCTGGTGAAGGCGGGGCCGCTGATCCTGATCGCGATCGGGCTGAGCCTGGGCTTCCGCGCGGGGATATGGAACATCGGCGCCGAAGGGCAGTACATCATGGGGGCGATCTGCGGTGCCGGTGTGGCGCTGGCCCTCTATCCGCTCGAGGCGTGGTGGCTCTTTCCGCTGAAGGTGATGGCGGGGGCGCTGGGGGGCTGGGCCTGGGCGATGATCCCAGCGATCCTGCGCACGCGGTTCAACACCAACGAAATCCTCGTGTCGCTTCTGCTGGTCTACGTGGCCGAGAATATCCTCGCGTCCATGTCGCTGGGCCTTCTGCGCAACCCCGAAGGTGCGGGGTTTCCGGGCAGCCGCAACCTCCAGCAATACCCCTCGGCCGCGAACCCCGAACTCATCGCGGGCACCGGCATGCACTGGGGCATCGTTGCCGCCTTCATCGCGGTGATCTTCGCCTATGTGCTTCTGAACCGCCACATCATGGGCTTCAACATCCAGCTGGCGGGCCAAGCGCCGCGCGCCGCGCGCTTTGCGGGCGTGTCGCCCACGCGGCTTGTCATCTTCTGCCTCGGTCTGTCGGGGGCGCTGGCGGGCATGGCAGGGCTGTTCGAGGTGGCGGGCCCGGCGGGGCAGATCACCATCGATTTCAACGTGGGCTACGGGTTCACCGCGATCATCGTGGCCTTCCTGGGCCGGTTGCAGCCCATCGGCATCCTTTTCGCCGGGCTTCTGATGGCGCTGACCTATATCGGGGGCGAGCTCAGCCAGTTCATGCTGGGCCTGCCGGCGGCCGCGATCCAGGCCTTCCAGGGGATGCTTCTCTTCTTCCTGCTGGCGGGCGATTTCCTCATCAACTACAGGATCCGGGTGGGCCGGGGGGCGGTGGCGTGATGGACCTGTCTTCGATCAATCCCGTCCTTTTGCTGTCGGCGCTCATGGTGGCATCGACGCCGATCCTGCTGGCTGCCTTGGGCGAGCTGGTGGTGGAAAAGGCGGGCGTCCTCAACCTCGGGGTCGAGGGGATGATGATTCTGGGCGCGATCTGCGGCTTTGCCGTCGCGGTCGAGACGGGCAACCCGGTCATCGGGTTTCTGGGCGGCGCGGCGGGGGGGGCGGCGCTGTCGCTGATCTTCGCGGTTCTCACGCAGTATCTGCTGTCCAATCAGG
>CAZNMV010000101.1:0-9277 GCA_964573835.1 uncultured Aestuariivita sp.
CTCAAGGAACCGCTGCGCAGCCATGGCGGGCTGACCGAACAGGAGGTGCCCTTCATCGTGAACCGCGTGATCGACCTGCGGAACGCGCCCAGCTTGCGCAATTTCGACGCGTTCTTCTACGCCACAACCGCCGCCGCAATGGAAGAGGTCCCGGCATGAGCGAAATCCGTCACGAACAGATGCGCATCGGTGGCGAGAAGGTCGACACCGAAGCGCGGCTCGAAGTCCGCTATCCCTATACCAACGCGGTGATCGGCACCGTGCCCATGGGCACCGCCGAACATGCCCGCCGCGCCTTCGAGATCGCCGCGAACTACAAGCCAAAGCTGACCCGCTACGAGCGCAGCCAGATCCTGCAGCGCGCTGGGCAACTGATCGGCGAACGCCGCGATTACATTGCCAAATGGCTGACGCTGGAACTGGGCATCTGTCACCAGCATTCGATCTACGAGACCAAGCGCGCGCAGGACGTCTATCAATTCGCCGCCGCAGAGGCGCTCAAGGACGATGGCGAGATCTTCTCCTGCGATCTCACCCACAACGGCAAGGCGCGCAAGATCTTCACCATGCGCGAACCGGTCGGCGCGATCAGCGCGATCACCCCTTTCAATCACCCGCTGAACATGGTCAGCCACAAGATCGCCCCCTCGATCGCCACCAACAACTGCATGGTCTGCAAGCCGACCGAACTGACTCCGCTGACCGCGCTGACGCTCGCCGACATCCTCTACGAGGCCGGCCTGCCGCCGGAGATGTTCCAGGTGGTGACAGGCATGCCCGCCGATATCGGCGACGAGATGGTGACCAACCCGAACATCGATATCATCACCTTCACCGGTGGCGTGCCCGTCGGCAAGCTGATCGCCGCCAAGGCGGGCTACAAGCGCACCGCACTCGAACTTGGCGGCAATGACCCGCTGATCGTCTGCAACGATCTGAGCGATGCCGATCTCGACAAGGCCGCAACCATCGCCGTCGCGGGTGCCACCGGCAATTCCGGCCAGCGCTGCACCGCGATCAAGCGTATCCTGGTGCAGGAGAGCGTGGCGGACAGGTTCGTGCCGCTGGTGGTGGAGAAGGCCAGGAAGATCAGGTTCGGGGACCCGCAGGACCCCGAGACCGAGCTTGGCTGCGTGATCCACTCAGAGGCGGCCGAGCTGTTCGAAAAGCGCGTCTACATGGCCGCCGAACAGGGTGCGAAGGTGCTCTATGATCCCGGCCGCAAGGGCGCGCTCCTGCCGCCCATCGTGGTCGATAATGTGCCCCATGACAGCGAACTGGTGATGGAGGAAACCTTCGGCCCGATCATTCCCATCGTCCGTGTGCCAGACGACGACGCAGAGGTGATGCGCATTTCCAACGGCACGCCCTTCGGCCTGTCCTCCGGGGTCTGCACCAACGACCTGAACCGCGCCATCGCCTACATCAACGGGTTGAACGTCGGCACCTGCAACATCTGGGAGCAACCCGGCTACCGGATCGAGATGTCGCCCTTCGGCGGCATCAAGGACAGCGGCAACGGCGTCAAGGAAGGCGTCATCGAGGCGATGAAGTTCTTCACCAACGTCAAGACCTACTCGCTGCCGTGGCCTTGACGCGCCATACCGAAGGCGAAGCCAATACCAGCGCGGCGCGGGCCGATGGGGCCGCGCGCGAAACCCATGAGGAAACTCGCGATCTGCTGCGCCGCGATGCCGATGCCTTCCTGCACCAGTCGCTGTCCTCGCCTTGCCTGTCGACCATCGCCCGCGCCGAGGGCATCTGGATCGAGGATACCTCGGGGCGGCGGTTCATGGATTTCCATGGCAATTCCGTGCATCACATCGGCTATGGCCATCCGCGCCTCGCAAGGGCGGTGAAAGACCAGATCGACGCGCTGCCGTTCTCGCCCCGCCGGTTCACCAACGATGTCGCCGTCACCCTGGCCGAGCGTCTGGCCCGGATCGCGCCAGGCGATCTCGACCGGGTTCTGTTCACCACCGGGGGATCGGACGCGGTGGAGGTCGCGCTGCGTCTAGCCCGTGCCGCCACCGGGCGATTCAAGACGATCAGCTTCTGGGATGCGTTTCACGGCGCCGGTTTCGGCGCCTCCAGTGTCGGCGGCGAGGCGACGTTCCGCAGCCATGTCGCCGGGCCGCTGTTGCCGGGTGCCGAACATGTGGCGCCGTTCCATTGCTATCACTGCGCCTATGGTCATCCAGGGCCGAAGCATTGCGCGCTGGCCTGCGCGCGGATGGTCGAGTACGCGCTGGCCCGCGAAGGCGATGTGGCCGCGGTGATCGCCGAGCCGATGCGCGCCGTGCCCGTGGTGCCGCCGCCGGGCTATTGGCAGGCTGTGCAGGCCGCCTGCCGCAAGCATGGCGCACTGCTGATCATGGACGAGATTCCGACCGGGCTTGGCAAGACGGGCCGCATGTTCGCCTTCGAGCATGACGGGATCGAGCCGGACATCGTGGTTCTGGGCAAGGCGCTTGGCGGTGGCATGCTGCCCATCGCCGGGATCGTCGCGCGCGCGGGGCTTAACGTGGCCGGAGACTTCGCCATCGGCCATTATACCCACGAGAAGAACCCGGTCACCGCCCGCGCCGCCCTGACCACGCTCGACATCATCGAGGACGAAGGGCTGGTGGAACGCGCCGCGACGCTTGGCGCGATGGCGCTGGAACGGTTGCGCGAGGCGCTGCGCCACAGCCCGCATGTCGGCGACATCCGGGGCCGGGGCCTGATGTTCGGAGTCGAGATCGTCGCCGACCGGGACAGCCGTACGCCCGATCCCGACCGCGCCGAACGCATCTGCTACGCCTGTCTGGACAAGGGGCTCAGCTTCAAGATCAGCGCGGGAAATGTTCTGACCCTGTCGCCGCCGCTGGTGATCTCTCGGCGCGATCTCGACACCGCGCTCACCATCGTGATCGACGCGATTTCGGCCAGCGCGTGAGCCTCGCGGTTCTGGCCATCGTGTTGGGTGCGGCGCTGCTGCATGCGCTCTGGAACGCGCTGGTCAAGGCCTCCGGCGATCGCGCGCTCACGCTCGGTCTGGTGGCGGCGGGTCATTGCGTTCCGGCGCTGGCCCTGATCCCTTTCGTGCCGGTTCCGGGCGGGGCGGCCTTCTGGTTCATCCTCGCCTCGACGGTGATCCACTGGGGGTACTACTATTTCCTGAATGTCTCGTACCGGTTCGGGGACCTCTCGCTGATCTATCCCGTCGCACGGGGCGCCGCCCCGGTGCTGGTCGCGCTCGGGGCAACGATCTGGGCGGAGGAATACCTGTCATGGCAGGCATGGAGCGGCATTCTGACGGTTTGCGCGGGAATCATGGTGCTGGCCGTGGTGCGCCATGCCGACCGGCGCGGGATCGGCGCGGCGCTGGTGACATCGGTGATCATTGCCGCCTATTCCGTGGTTGACGGCATCGGCATCCGGGTGTCCGGCACGCCGTTGGGCTATGTCGTCTGGTTGTTCGCTGCCGAGATCTGCGTGGCGGTCGCGATCATCGGATCGCGCCTCGATCGCCTGCGCCGGATCAGCCTGCGGGCGGTCGCGCTCGGCTTTTCTGGCGGTGTCCTTTCCGCTCTGGCCTATGGGCTGGTGCTCTTCGCCAAGACGCTTGCGCCGATTGCGATCATTTCCGCTATGCGCGAGACGTCTGTCATCTTCGCAGCCTTGATCGGCGTGGTCTGGTTCGGCGAAGGCCCCGCCCGTCGCCGGCTTGCCGCGGCCTGCATCGTGGCTGCGGGCGTGATGGTTCTGGCACTGGACTAGCTGTCCGACCGTGTGTGGATGCCGCCTGTTTGGCAAGCATAGATCTTCGATCTGGCGGAGGGGTCTTCGATCGGACGTGTGTCAGGCCTCCCAATGTGGCCTTTATGACGCCACGGGCCGGTATGCTGTTCGGAAGGCCGGGTTCACATCGGTTCAGAGAGCTGCAAGCGCCCGAGCGCCGGGTCTGAATCTCCCGCCTTGAACTTCGAAGTTCGTGTCGCCTAAGCCTCGTCGATCGCTCACCCCGGCCTTGCGGCCATGCCGTGTCCTGACCCTGCGCGGGCTCGGATCATGCCTTCCGGTAGTTCTCCTGTTTCGTGGTCATTGCCCAGATCATGCGGGCCATCTTGTTCGCCAGCGCGACAGCCACGACCATCTTCGGCTTGCGCGCCACCAGCGCGACCAACCAGCGGTTCGTGCTACCGCCCTTTCGGACCACCCAGCGGATCACGCTCATGGCGCCAATGATCAGCAGGCGGCGGATGTCGGTCTGGCCCATCTTGCTGACCGAACCGAGCCTGGTCTTGCCGCCTGTCGACCTCTGCCGGGGCACCAGGCCAAGCCATGCGGCGCAGTTGCGCCCGCTGTCGCATGTATCGAGATCCGGTGCGAACGCTGCGACGGCGCCTGCTGTGACGGGACCGATCCCTGGGATGGTGCAGAGCCGACGCAGCTGCGCATCGGTCTTCGAAGCTGCCCTTCGTCAGGTCGATCGCTAACATGCTTATCGTCGTCGTCATCGATGTGCCCCCGTTCGGTTCCGATGGAACCATGATGGCATAAGAGATGCCGCTGGGTGGGGGCATCCACCGCATCAGTTCAGATGACTGCACTTGTTGCTTTCGAGCCTTCGTTTGCGGCTGTGCTTGACGCCACTGGGAGTGTCGCATAGTTCTCTGACGGCCGAGCGGGCGTTGTGTAATGGTAAGACCCCTGCCTTCCAAGCAGGAGACGCGGGTTCGATTCCCGCCGCCCGCTCCAGCCCCTTCCGACAGACAGACTGACGCAGGGACGCGGCATCTGGCCGCTTGACCCCGGGGCCCGCCCCGGGTCAAACACGCAAAACTTGACGAAAACGGTCGCATGGCACGGATGGACACCGCAGCGCCCAGCCTTCCAAAAGGGAGCGAGGAGCGCGAAACTTCGAAGCGGATCGGGGCGCTGCGCGCGCTCTGGCCCTTTATTCTGCCCTATCGCGGGCTGATGGGGGGCGCGCTGGCCGCGCTGGTGCTGACCGCCATCGTGTCGCTGACGCTGCCCATCGCGGTGCGCCGCGTGGTCGACAACTTTCAGGCCGAGGGTGCGATTCTCGACCAGTATTTCCTGGGGGCGCTGGGGATTGCGGGGCTTCTCGCCATCGGGACGGGCCTGCGCTATGCGCTGGTGACCCGGCTGGGGGAACGGGTGGTCGCCGATATCCGCATGGCCGTCTTCGACCGGGTCATCGGGCTGAGCCCCGGCTTTTACGAAAAGATCATGACCGGCGAGGTGCTGAGCCGCATCACCACCGACACCACGCTGATCCTGTCGGTGCTGGGGTCGTCCATTTCCATCGCGCTGCGCAACATCCTGATCTTCGTGGGCGGCCTTGCGCTGATGCTTCTGACCTCGGGCAAGCTGACGGGTCTTGCCTTTCTGCTGGTGCCCGCGGTGATCGTGCCGATCCTGATCCTTGGCCGCCGGCTGCGCGCGCTCAGCCGCGAGAACCAGGACTGGATCGCGGCCTCGTCCGGCAACGCGTCCGAGGCGCTTTTGTCGGTGCAGACCGTTCAGGCCTTCACCCACGAGGCCGAGAACCGCCGCGCCTTCGCCGACGTGACCGAGAAAAGCTTCGACGCAGCGCGTCGCCGCATCTGGACGCGGGCGGTGATGACGGTGATCGTGATCTTCCTCGTCTTCACGGGGATCGTCGGCATCCTCTGGGTGGGTGCCAACAACGTGCGCACCGGCGGCATGAGCCAGGGCGAACTGGTTCAGTTCGTCATCTACGCGGTGATGGTGGCGGGGTCTGTCGCGGCGCTGTCGGAAATCTGGGGCGAATTGCAGCGCGCGGCGGGGGCCACGGAACGGCTGGTCGATCTGCTGACGGCGACCGACACGGTGACCGACCCTGTCGCACCCCTGCCCATGCCCGACCGCATCGCGGGCCGCATCGCGTTCGAGGACGTGACCTTCCGCTATCCCGCGCGGCCGGGCGTTGCCGCGCTGGACGGCGTGACGCTCAGGATCGAGGCGGGCGAGACGGTCGCCTTCGTCGGTCCGTCGGGTGCTGGCAAGACGACGATCTTCCAGCTTCTGCTGCGCTTCTATGACCCGGTCTCGGGGCGCATCCTGCTGGACGGAACCGACCTGTCGGCCGTCGCGCGCGCCGATTTCCGCCAGCACATCGCGCTTGTCCCACAGGACCCGGTGATCTTCGCCGCCTCGGCGCGTGACAACATCCGTTTCGGCCGCCCCAGCGCCAGCGACGCCGAGGTCGAGGAAGCCGCCCGCGCCGCCGCCGCGCATGACTTCATCGCCGCCCTGCCCGAAGGCTACGACACCTATGTGGGCGAACGGGGCATCATGCTGTCGGGCGGGCAGAAGCAGCGTATCGCCATCGCCCGCGCGATCCTGCGCGACGCGCCGGTCCTGCTGCTGGACGAAGCGACGAGCGCGCTCGATGCCGAAAGCGAACGCGCGGTGCAGAACGCGGTGGAACGGCTGAGCGAAGGGCGCACCACGCTGGTCGTCGCGCACAGGCTGGCCACTGTGAAGAAGGCCGACCGCATTGTGGTCCTGGATGAGGGCCGCATCGTCGCCACCGGCCCCCATGACCGGCTGGTCGCCGAAGGCGGGCTGTATGCGCGCCTTGCAAGGCTGCAGTTCACCGACGGCATCGCCGCCGAGTAAGTGCCGCGCGATCTTGCGCGGTGCACCGTTTGCGCCCATCCTGACGGCAAGAAGACGCCCCGGACAAACGGGGCGCCGGAGGGGGGAGACGACCATGGCCTTCATGGGGCTTGCCGACAAACATGTTATCGAGGCCGAAATGCCATGGTCCGGGCGCGACGTGCCCGCGACGCTTTGGGCCCAGCTGTCGCAGACAGCAGACAGATTCCCCGATCACAGAGCGATCAGCTATCAGATCTTCTCGGGGCTGGGGGACCGCGCCGAAACGCTGACCTGGGGTCGGTTGCGCGACCGGGTGGCACAGGCGGCGAACCTCTTCCGGTCGCTGGGCGTGGGCGAGACGGATGTCGTCGCCTATGTCCTGCCCAATTGCAACGAGACGGTGATCACCCTTCTGGGCGGTGCCGTGGCGGGCATCGCCAATCCGATCAACCCGCTGCTGGAACCCGAACAGATCGCATCGATCCTGCGCGAGACGCATGCCAAGGTCGTCGTCACCCTCAAGCCTTTCCCCAAGACCGATATCGCGCAGAAGGTGGCCGAGGCGGTGGAGCACGCCCCGAACGTGACCACCGTGCTCGAGGTCGATCTTGTGCGCTATCTGACCGGAGTGAAGAAACTGATCGTGCCGCTGATCCGGCCGAAACGGGGGGAAAAGCCCCATGCCGATTACCTCGACTTCAGCCGGGAACTGGCGAAGCAGCCGAAGACCCTGCGCTTTGACGACGCCGCGGGCGACCGGGTCGCCTGCCATTTCCACACCGGCGGCACGACCGGTATGCCCAAGGTGGCGCAGCACACCTATTCGGGCATGATCTACAACGGCTGGCTGGGGCAGCGGCTTTTGTTCACGCAAGACGACAACATCATGTGCCCGCTGCCCCTGTTCCATGTCTTCGCCTGCCATGTGCTGCTGATGGCGGCGGTCTGTTCGGGGGCGCATGTGGTCTTTCCGACGCCGCAGGGCTATCGCGGCGACGGCGTCTTCGACAATTTCTGGAAGCTCTGCGAACGCTGGAAGATCACCTTCATCATCACCGTGCCCACCGCCATCGCCGCCAAGATGCAGCGCCCGGTCGATGCGGACCTCTCGACCGTCAAGACGGCCTTCTCAGGCTCGGCCCCCCTCCCGCAGGAGCTGTTCCGGCGGTTCGAGAAGACCGCGGGCATCACCATCGTCGAGGGCTATG
This sequence comes from uncultured Aestuariivita sp., assembly GCA_964573835.1. Lineage (GTDB taxonomy): Bacteria > Pseudomonadota > Alphaproteobacteria > Rhodobacterales > Rhodobacteraceae > JAGYKE01. The sequence continues at coordinate 7,845 of CAZNMV010000101.1, forward strand.
GCCTGACCGAGGCGACCTGCCTTGTGTCCTGCAACCCGGTCGACGGGGTGCAGAAGATCGGATCGGTCGGCATCCCCTTTCCCTATACGGATGTGCGCATCTTCAACATGACCAACGAAGGCCCGGTCGAGGCGGCGGTCGACGAATTGGGCGAGATCTGCGTGTCGAACCCCGGTGTCCTTGTCGGGCGCACCTATACCGAGGCCGGGAAGAACCGCGATCTCTATCACGGGCGCTACCTGCGCACGGGCGATCTGGGCCGCGTCGATGCCGACGGCTATCTCTGGATCACCGGCCGGGCGAAGGATCTGATCATCCGCGGCGGCCACAACATCGACCCCGCCCAGATCGAAGAGGCGCTGCTGGGCCATCCGGCGGTCGCCTTTGCAGGCGCGATCGGCCAGCCTGACGCCCATGCCGGCGAAATCCCCTGCGCCTATGTCGAACTGGTGGCGGGCGCGAGCGTGACGCCCGCGGAATTGCTGGACTACGCCCGCAGCCATGTCCACGAACGCGCGGCGCATCCCAGACATGTGGAGATCCTGCCCGAACTGCCCAAGACGGCGGTCGGCAAGGTCTTCAAGCCCGACCTGCGCAAGTCTGCCATCGCGCGCGTCTACAACGAAGCGCTGGTGGCGGGGAACCTGCAGGCGCGGGTGGCCCGGGTGAGCGATGACAAGAAGCGCGGGCTGGTCGCGCAGCTCGACCGCAATGGCGCGGACGAGGCCGACGTGACCCGCGTGCTCGGACCCTTCACAAGACCTTGGGAGTGGGTCGCATGAGCTACGACGATCTTCTCGACGACGAGGTGCGCGCCTTCATCGCCCGCACCAATGCCTTCTACCCGCCCGAGGCGGTGGACTTCACGGTGGCCGAACAGCGCCGCTTCTACGACGCGTTCTGCCGTGAATTCGACGTGGGCCGCCCGGAAGGGGTCGCGGTGCGCGACGACGACGCGGGTGGCGTGCCGGTGCGCATCTACGAGGCGGGTACCCCCGGCGCGACGGTGGTCTATTACCACGGCGGCGGCTTCGTGGTGGGGGGCCTCGACAGCCATGACAGCATCTGCGCCGAAATCTGCGCGGGCACGGGCCATCGCGTCGTTTCGGCCGATTACCGGCTTGCCCCCGAACATGTCCACCCGGCGCATTTCGATGATGCGATGACGGCGGCGTGCTGGGCGCTCGGCCGGTACGACGGGGCGGTGGTGCTGGCAGGCGACAGCGCGGGCGGCAATCTGGCGGCCGCGGTCGCGCAGGCGCTGCGCGGAACACCGCAAGCCGGTCGGATCACCGGGCAAGTGCTGATCTACCCGGGGCTCGGCGGGGACATGACGCGGGGCTCCTATGTCGATCATGCCAAGGCCCCGGGGCTCAGCACGGCCGATGTCCTGTTCTACCGCGACATCCGCGCGGGAGGCCCCGCGCCCGAAG